>NZ_RZQI01000461.1:0-4673 GCF_003998335.1 Mesorhizobium sp. M7A.F.Ca.CA.002.05.1.1
GCTTGGAGCGCAGATCGAACTGCTTTTCCTTCATCGTCATGTCGTGCTGCTCGCGGGCGAACTGCATACCCTGTTCGACCTGGGCGCCCTTGAGCTTCGCTTCAGCAGCTTTTGCTGCCGCGTCCGCCTCTCGCGTCTTCGCTTCCGCTTCAGCCTTTTGTTGTTCGGGGCTAGGCTTTGGTGTCTCAGGCTGTGCGGCTTTCGCCTTGGCATCGGTGACCATCTTTTCCAGAACGTCTTCGACAGACTTGCCGAGGTTGAACAGCCGGGAGTTGGCCGCGAAGATTTCGACGGCAACCTCTTTCGGAAGCTCCCCGGACTGGACCATTGGACCGACAGCAGCCCAGTAGGCGCCGGCACCTTGCAGGAATTCCGCAGCTTCGGCCTTTTGCCGAGACAGGTCCGCCTTCACCGTGGAATCGCTTTCGACATCGATGCGGTACATGGTCGATAGCTTCTGGGTGAGAAGCTGCTGAACAGCCTGCATCTGTGCCAGCTTGGCCTGCCGGGCTTTCTCAGCCATCTGGGCGGCCTGGGCGGCCTGCTGATACTGCTGCATCTGGTCGGGCGGCAGTTGCGCACCCTGCGGCGGCGGTGGCGGCGGCTGGATAGGCGTGAGATCCTGTTGCGTCGGGATGATCTGGACGCCCGTCATCTGCTGAAGCGTCTCGTGTGAAAACTTCGCAGGGATGATTTCCGACATCATCACGAACAGGTCGCGCGCGCCGCGCTCCATCATTCGCTGCATCTTCTGGATGCGCAGCGAGCCCCATTGCGTCTTGATCTGCTGGGCGCCTAGCGTCTCGTTGGATTTCGAAGCACCGCGAACGATGTCCGATATCCCGGTGATTTCGTAAATCGCCTGCTTGGTCTGCTCACGGGCGTTGTACAGCTCGCGAAGGACGAGGATGAACTTTTCCACCGGCCAGAACGCGACCGCTCCAGCGAGCCCACCATTGGCCGCCCAGATGTCAGCATTGCCGATCGGGACAAATTCCGTGTCGTCGGCCGCCAGCATATTGCCGATGTCGCCGGCATCGCCCGAATACCAGCCTTTCACCTTCATGTGGTTGGTGATGATGTTGATGCGCTTTGTGGTCAGGTCCAGCTCGTCGGCGAGCTTCGAATAGATCGAGAAAGGGTTGACCGGCATCAGGCGGCCGGTGAGTTCGATCGGCTGCACTGGCGTGGCGATCGGGAAGAAATTCGTGAGGCCAAGCGGGTCATCGACTGTCTTCAGGATCACGCCCGTATCGTCGACGAAGTAGACCTTGCGGCTGGTTTTGCACCAGATTTCCCAACCTGTCAGGTCGTTGTCGGATTCGCCGCGCGCCTTCTTTTCCTGGTCGCTCGTCTGCATCCCAATCATGGCGGAATCGAACGCCGTATCTTCGTTTTCGCGCGAGACGACGAACCGGAACGACAGCCATGGGCACTCGCTCCAGCGCTTGGCCGGACCATGGCGGAAATCGCGCCAGCTTACGGCTTCGAATTCGATGCGCTCGTTTGCGAGCCGTTCAGAAGGCTGAGAAGCCCCCGTGGGTGCTTGGGCGGCGTCGACCTGTACAGAGGCGTCAGGCTCCCCGCCATCTGCGACACCGCTGCCGGGGCCATACCCGTCAGTTTCTGCCTTAGCAGCTTCTCCACCGTCTTCGGCCGCAAGCTCATCAGTCACATCCTCTACGATGTCGCTCTTGAACCGGAGCCGCACCACGCCGCGACCAGCCAGGAAGGCGTCTTGAGCCTCGCCCTCCAGTTCGACCTGGAGCTTGGAATCGTCAACCTGCACCTTTATCGATCGCTCGATGATTTCCGCCACGTCTTTGCCGGCTGGATCTTCATCCGCGAAACGACGCCGCACGTCTGGCGCGGGCGGGCTGTTGATGACCGCCGGCACGATGGTTTCGACGTTGGCGTATAGGATGTTGAAATCGTAGGTCGAGCCGAGCGTTGTCGACGTGGTGTAGTCGCGGCTCGATGTCTCGCCAGTGAAGGCTTTGACGGCCTTTTCGGCATCATCCAGCCACTGCTTTTCAAGCTTACCGGCAGCTTCGACACGGTTCAGCCATTTGGCGCCCTCGTCGCGAAGGGCCTTTCCCTGCTTCTGCTGGTCGGGTGTGCGCTTGTCAGCCTTGGCCATGGCGGCAAGATGCCGGGCCAGCCAGCGAAAACATAAGCCGCTTGAAACGCTAGGGGATCAGCCCCGCGCGGACCAACGAACGGCGAAGGGATTGGTTGGCGGTTGTGGCAGGCCCGTTAGTTGAACGACCACTCGTTCCAATTTTTCACGCCGCTACCCTCGAACAATTTAAGCAAGTTCCCGCGTGCTGCGAGGCGCTCATTTGCCATCTTTACGGGATCGTAACCCTCTGGCGCTGGTGAGTACCCTAACACCGCATGAGCCTTGAAATTTTTCAGCCCATCATCGATGACACAAAATGCCCCTGCGTTGACATCTGTAAGCCTTATTTTGCGGATTTCTCCAGCCGATGCCCAAATGTAGCCGGCATCTTTTCTCTGGTGATTTTCGCAAGTTGGCCCTGCATAATGTTTTCCCAGGCTTCAACAGCCGTGGCTTCCCAAGCTCTGCAGACGCTCAATTCCGCTTTCTTCAGTCGCTCCTTCGGGATTGCTTTGATGCTGCCGCTTTCGATCTGGTCCGGGTCAATCAATGCGTAGACAATCGGCTCGCGGTTCTTAACCACGCCTGAAGAAAACGGACTCTGCTTGGTGAGTTCTTTCGGACACTCTTTGCGGCTTACGTCTCTCGCAAATAATCGAGCAAATCGGCAGGCAAGACTTCCAGATTCGCTCTCTCCCGCCCGGGCGAGAATTGACCGCCACGATAAATTGCGTAGCCAACGGTCCCATCTTCCTCGATGCTTAGGATCGCGTGGCGCTCCCCCCATTTCCATTCGAAAGCGATCTCCCCATCATCCGCCCATACCGAAGGTAATCTGACACCAGCGGGTATTGCCTCCCAAAGCCTCGAAGCAAAACCAGCCATCCCGCCCGGAGCAGAAATCTTCGGGAACGCGGGAATCTCATAAGTGTTTGCAGGATTCGAGTGCCCTATCACCAAATTGGGCAGAGATAGGTCCGCGAACCAAGGCAAATGGTCCGTTACCGAAACCGTATTCGGATAGAGAGTTCTCTCCCACACAGACAACTCGGGCCATACCGTACTGACGTTTGGTGGCAGTGCACTGCCTGTGAGGGGTCCCCAGCCAATGAGGGGCAACTCTTCCAAAAAACAAACCCTCCCTGCCATCGTTTCTAGGACAGCAGGAGTAGTTCTAGCGGATGGCGGGATAGCTGAGCCCGGGCGCTGCTTGGGAACATAGGAAGGTCGCGTTCCACTATCTTCCCCGATTAAGGCTAGCGCACTCATCACAGTTCACCCGATTCAACATTCTGGCGACCGAGGCCAACCAGTTCATCCCATATAGGCACCAAAAGCGATCGATCCAATGGCGACGCATTGGCTGCGTCGGTACTATGATCGAGTTCAAGGCGCGCAGCAAAAACCTGCCCACCCATGACAATTCCAGCCTCATTCCCGCCAACTCTAATTGAGCCCCTCTGTATCTTCACAGACCCCAAGCTCAAAATACGGTTCAATTTTAGCGGCAGTATGTTGCTCCTCGTCGGGGAATTTATGCGATATAAAAAATCTTCAGTGTCCGGCTGAATTTTAGCACTCTTCAAGTATCCGCTAAGGATCGAATTCACACTCTTCTCGTCGGGCGCTTGTTGCAACATTACGGATCCAAGTGCCAGACGTGCCACCGGATGGGTAAAATTGGCAAGGAATTTCGACGCTACCGATTGGAATTCATCAATTCCTGCGTCCCATTCCGCGAATGCCGGGACGGCGGCGTCTTCGGCGAAATCGGCCTTGATGCCCATAATCACGTCGACCCTGTTTGGACCAAATCCCAAGGTCAGCCGACCAAGTCCAAAATCGCCAACATAGACCTTGCCGCCTGGCACGTTTTGCCGAACTTCAGCTTCGTCTTGGCCAGTGAGGAAGGTCCAATCTGCCTCGGTGCCCTTTGGCTGATCGGCAGTGAAGATAGATAGGCGCAATGATTCCAGTGACCAGTTGCTGCTCATAAGGCCTCCCCCACCACTTCCGCCATATCCCGAAACACACCAGAACGCAATTAAGCCACTCGAATAGTGCCGAAATGGTGAAAGCCATGTTTTATTGCCGTCGTCACCCCAGGCACACTCGCCAGATATCCGACCAGACCACCGCCGCTATTCCTCTGCCGCCGGCTTGAACTTTCGCACGATCATCTCGAACAGCATATCCGAAATCCACATAGCCGAAACGCCGATCAGGAAAGCAGCCGCAAGCGTCGTGGTGTCATCGGCCGGATCTGGAATCGGCAATCCCGTCGCTTTGAAATACGACACCACTGGCAGCGTGAGATAAGCCGCCGCCAGTGCGCCACAAACATGCGAGGCTATCATTTCGCGCAGCTTGTACCGATGCCGCGACAGAGCCCGCAGGATGCCGCCAGAGAGGCCGGCAACAAGCACAGGGGCCTTGATGCCCAATAGGTCGAGCAAATCGTGCATCATGGCTTCCCCGCACCAGTCAGCGCCCTTGGCATTGAACGAGTTCAAGTCGTCCAGTTCGGCGCGGGTCATGATCTGAACGACAG
>NZ_RZQI01000462.1:0-4664 GCF_003998335.1 Mesorhizobium sp. M7A.F.Ca.CA.002.05.1.1
CTCTTCGACTTGTCCGGCCGCGAACTGGCATTCGCCGCCCGTGACGGCCGCTCGTCCATGCCAAAGCCCGGGCATGTCGAACGCGATCTCGACGAACTCTGGCGCAACGCGGTTTCGGTCATCGGCCAATGCATCGCTGAAGCCGGCATCGACGCCGGCGAGATAGTCGCCATCGGCTGCGCCGGTCATGGCAACGGGCTCTACGCGCTCGATCGCACGGGCGCGCCATTGATCGGCATCCAGTCGCTCGACACACGCGCGGTCGACATCGTCGCCGAATGGGCAAAACAGAATGTCGGCGGCCGCACCTATGCACATTGCCTGCAACGGCCGTGGGCGGCGCAGACGCCTACCTTGCTTGCCTGGCTCAAGCGCTTTTCGCCGGCTTTGTTCGCCAGTATCGGAACTGTGTTCCTGTGCAAGGATTTCGTCGTCAACCGCCTGACTGGTGCGCGCAGCAGCGACACTTCAGACATGTCGGGCTGCGGCCTGCTGCAGATGCAGGACCGCCGCTACGAGCCGGACCTGCTTGCCGCCTATGGGCTCGGCGATTGCATGGACCTGCTGCCGCCAGTGCTGGAATCGGCCGACATTGCCGGTCATGTGAGCGCGGAGGTGGCGGCCCTGACGGGACTGCGCGCCGGCACGCCGGTCGTCGCCGGGCTGTTCGATGTCGTCGCCAGCGCGGTCGGTTCGGGCGTGACCAGAACCGGCGCCGCATCGGTTATCGCAGGGACCTGGAGCATCAACCAGGTCATTACCGACGAACCGATCCGCGACCCTTCGATCTTCATGCTGTCGACTTTCGACCGCCAGCGCTATCTGGCGATCGAATCCAGTGCCACCTCGGCCGCCAATCTCGAATGGATCGTTCGCGAATTCCTCGAACATGGTGGCGAAGCCGGCAAGTCGCCGTTCGAATTGTGCAGCGAACTGGTGGCGTCCGTCGATCCGAACAGCGACATCCCGATCTATCATCCCTTCCTTTACGGCTCGCAGCAGAATGGCCATGCGCGCGCAGGCTTCTATGGCATCGCCGGCTGGCACAGCCGAGCCCATCTGCTGCGTGCGCTGTTCGAGGGCGTTGCCTTCGAGCATAAGCGCCATGTCGAGACCTTGCACAGAGCGGGCGCTGATTTCGACCAGGTGGTGCTGTCGGGCGGGGGCTCGCGCAGCAGCGTCTGGCCGCAGATATTCGCCGATGTGCTCGGCGTGCCCGTCACCGTGGCGCGCAGCCGCGAAACCGGCGCGCTGGGAGCGGCGATCGCGGCGGGCACCGGCGTCGGCATTTTCGCGGACTACAGCGCAGGTGCCGCCGCCATGACGGCGGCCGCCCGACATTTTGTACCCAACGAGGCGGTTGCCGATGCATATGCGGGACGGTATCGACTGTACGGCGAGATCAACCAGGCGATGACCCCGATGTGGGAGCGCATCGCCGGACAGCAGGCGCGCACGTGACCGAAGATCCACCGTCCCCGTTCGGCAATTACGATTACGTCATCGTCGGCGCCGGTTCCGCCGGCTGCGTGCTCGCCAACCGGCTCTCCGCCGATCCGCGCAACAATGTGCTGCTGCTCGAGGCCGGGGGCAGCGACCGCTATCACTGGGTCGATATCCCGATCGGCTATCTCTTCTGCATGGGCAACCCGCGCACCGACTGGATGATGAAGACCGAGCCGGAAGCCGGTCTCAATGGACGCAGCCTCAACTATCCGCGCGGCAAGGTGCTTGGCGGCTGTTCATCGATTAACGGCATGATCTACATGCGCGGCCAGGCAGCCGACTACGATGGCTGGCGTCAGGCCGGCAATGCCGACTGGGGCTGGGATGACGTGTTGCCCTATTTCCTCAAATCGGAAGACTATCACGGCGGCAAAGGCGCCATGCACGGGAGCGGCGGCGAGTGGCGGGTCGAACGGCAGCGGCTTTCATGGCCGATCCTTGACGCCTTCCGGGACGCGGCCGAGGAACTCGGCATTCCGCGCACCGAAGACTTCAACACCGGCACCAATGAAGGCTCGGGCTATTTCGAGGTCAACCAAAGGAAGGGCGTGCGCTGGAACACGTCGAAGGCGTTCCTGCGTGGTATAGCGGGGCGCAAGAACCTGCGCGTGGTGCTCGGCGCGGAGACCGAACGGCTCGAATTCGACGGCCGGCGCGTCACCGGATTGGTTTTCCGCCAAGGCGGCCGCCTGCACCAGGTCCGCGCTGGACAGACGATCCTTGCGGCCGGCGCCATCAACTCGCCGAAGCTGCTCGAGCTGTCGGGGGTGGGCCGCCCCGACCTGCTTTCGAGCATCGGCGTGGATGTTCGTCACGCCTTGCCGGGCGTTGGAGAAAATCTGCAGGACCATTTGCAGATCCGCACCGTCTTCAAGGTCGCCAACACCGCCACGCTCAACCAGCGCTACCACAATCTGGTCAGCCGTGCGTCGATGGGGCTGGAATACGCGCTCAAGCGCAGCGGGCCGCTGTCGATGGCGCCGAGCCAGCTCGGCATCTTCGCCAGGAGCGATCCGCGTCTCGCAACCCCCGATCTCGAATACCATGTGCAGCCGCTGAGCACCGACCGTCTGGGCGAGCCGCTGCATCGCTTTCCCGCGGTCACCGTCTCGGTCTGCAATCTGCGCCCCGAAAGCCGGGGCACCGTACATATGGGTTCATCCGACGCGCGGGAGGCGGCGAAGATCCGCCCGAACTATCTTTCCACCGAGGGAGACCGCAGCGTGGCCGTCGCGTCGTTGCGCCATGTCCGCAGCCTGATGAAGGCCCGGGCGGTGGCGCGCTTTGCGCCGGAAGAGATGCTGCCCGGCACGCAGTATAACAGCGATGAAGAGCTCATCCGCAAGGCCGGCGATATAGGCACGACGATCTTCCACCCCGTCGGCACCTGCAAGATGGGTTCGGATACGATGGCGGTGGTCGACGACGGCCTGCGTGTTCACGGGCTTGGCGGGCTGCGCGTGGTCGATGCCTCGATCATGCCGACAATCGTCTCAGGCAACACCAACTCGCCGGTCGTCATGATCGCGGAAAAGGCAGCCGAGATGATCCTGCAAGAGGCCCGCTGACCGCCATCGGCTTCAAGCCGCGGCAACACCGCGCGATCGCCGTCTCTCGGCCGCCGCGAGCAGATCGACGAAGGTGCGCACCTTGGCGGGCCGGAACCGGGCCGGCGGAAAGACCGCGTGGATGCCGCCTGACGGCAGGCTCCAGTCGGCAAACACCGGCACCAGCCGCCCCTCGGCGATATCGTCGCTGACGCTATAATCCGGAAAGACGCCGAGCCCGATGCCGACGAGCACGCAAGCCAGGGCGGCGGGGCTCTTGTCGCACATGATGACCGGATTGAGTTCGGTCAGCACCGTCTCAGTGTCCCTGGAAAACAGCCATTGGCCGATGCCTCGCAACTGGGTGTTGCCGACCCAGGCCAGCGATCTTGCCTGGCGCGGCGTCACGTCGGGCGGCAGGCTCGCCGCGAAGCCAGGGCTCGCCACCACGATCTGCCGGATCGTCCCCAGGCGCCGCGCCTGGTTCGAGGAATCGGTGAGCCAGCCGACGCGGATGCCGAGATCGATCTGCTCGTCCACCAGATTGCTGACGGCGTCGTCGAAGATCGCCTCGACGCGCATATGCGGGTAGGTTCTGAGATAGGCGGCCATGACCGGAGCCACGATCTTGGTGCCGTAGTCGAGTGGCGCCGTCAGCCTCAGCGTTCCGCTCGGTTCGACGGCTCCGCGCGAGATTTCGCCATAGGCCGCCTCCGCTTCGCGCAGGATGATCATCGCGCGGTCATAGAAGAGGCGGCCCTCTTCGGTCGGCGTGACACGCCGGGTCGTGCGCTGCAGCAGCGTTGCGCCCAGCTCCTCTTCGAGCTTGCCGATCTGATGGCTGACCACGGCCTTGGCGACGCCAAGCCGGTCGGCCGCGGCGGTGAATGAGCCGGTTTCCATGACCGTGGTGAAGTAGGCGAGCCGATTGAGGTTCAGAAGTTCGGCCAAGCTGGCTGCCCTTTGTATGATCAGATCAGACAGTTTGTATAATTGGGCGCCATTTATCGCAAGGCTGCCGTCTGCCACATATGAGCGACGGCCTCGACGAGTCCGGTGGCCGGGCAGGAATGGCAGCGACTATGAGCAATTCAGAAGTGACCTATCTTTTCGATCCGCTCTGCGGCTGGTGCTATGGCGCCACTCCGATGCTCGACCGGTTGTCGGCCGCCGGCCTGAACGTCGAACTGCTGCCGACCGGCCTGTTTTCCGGCGCCGGCGCGCGTCCGATGGATGAAGGCTTTGCGGCGCATGCCTGGGCGAACGACCAGCGCATCGAGCGCCTGACCGGACAATCCTTCACGCCGGCCTACCGGCACAATGTCCTCAATGTCCGTGGGACCCTGCTCGATTCACATGCCGCCACACTCGGCATCAGTGCCGCTGGCCTGGAAGATCCCAGCCGCCGGCTTGCGGTGCTGAAGACGATCCAGCATGCGCGCTATGTAGAAGGACGCGATGTCGTGACGATCGGCGGTGTGGCCGAGGTGCTCGCCGCCGCCGGCATGGCGGACGCCGCCGAAATGCTCAAGGCGCCGACCGAAACATTGCTGACGGCTCACCGCGATCTGGTTGGCCGTGGCCGTGCGCTGTTCCAGCGCCTGCATGCCG
>NZ_RZQI01000463.1:0-4658 GCF_003998335.1 Mesorhizobium sp. M7A.F.Ca.CA.002.05.1.1
GTTCATGATCACGCTCGAATTGGCTGATGAGGCCGCCCTGAAGGCCGCATCGGGGCGTTGCTCCTCTTCATGCAGGACACCGCGCAACTCTTCGATGGCGCGATCGAGTTGCTCGTCCGGCTGGTCGAGGTCGGCTTCCGCCTTGGTTTTGGCCATGATCGTCTCCAAATGCTCAGGCGCGTCCGGCGGCAGCCGGCATCAGCCCGTCGATAAAGTCCTGCCCGGCGTCGTAAGGATGCCTGATCCGGACGGTGTAATTCTGTCCCAGTTTGCCGAACTCGCATACGAACAGCGTCTTGCCCCGTGCGCTGAGACGCGCCTGGGACTGGGCCGTTTCCTCGAATTCGATGACGTCGCCGATTTCGAAACCGGCGAGATCGCCGAGCGTCAGCCGCGCCAGCGGCATCGTGGCCTCGAGCGCCACGGTGGAGCGCATCACCTCTTCCGAAAAGCGGGCGCGCCAGCTGGGGCCGTGATCGTCGTCGCTGACAGGCACGGCTCCGTCGCGGCTGGCCAGCACGACGCGCTGCGGCATCGTCACCGTGACGGTGCCACTATCGGCCGGCGTCGAGATGCCAAGCACGATGCGGATTGCCGCGCCATCGCGCAGCACATACCGCTTCGCCTCGGTGCCGGACATCGCTCGCGGCGCGGGCAGGCGCAGGTCGAGCGAGCGCTTTCCCGATCCGTTGAGGGCCTGCGCGACCTGCTGGAACACCATGGTCGAAACATCGATTTCGATCTGCGACAGATCGCGTTCGATCGGCGATGCCGGCAGATCCGGGTCGCCGCCGAACAGCGTGCAGACCATGATCGCGATCGCCGGAGCATCGATCACCAGGGTCATCGCATCAGAGGACGCCGACGAGCCGATCACGGTCATGGCGAACGTGTCGCCGGCACGCGAACGCGCCTCGGGAACGCGGCTGACCTCGATCGCTTTGAGGTCGACGACGACCGGAACGCCAAGCTCGCTGGTCAGGCTTTTCTGCAACAGCGGTACGGCGCGTTCGGCCATGGCGCGGCCTGCGTCGATGACCTGCGCGGCCTCGCCGCTGTCGCCGACCAGACGCTCGATGATCAGCGAACGCGCTTCCGCTGGGCTGCCCGGACTGGTCATGACAGTGCTGGGACCGATCTATCGCGCATCGTTCAGGCGGCCTTCTTTTCGACGGCACCGGTATTCATCGTGCTCTGTTCGACGGCATCGATCGTCGGCCGTTCATAGGACGAGATGGTCTTGCGGCCGAACTCGATCGCTACCTGCGGCAGCGCACCGTTCATGTAGGCCAGCAGTGTCTGCTTGACGATGATATAGAGGCGGTTCTTCTTTTCGCGCACCGTCTTGATCTTGGCCGCGACCGGTCCGACCACCGAATAGGACAGGAAGATGCCGAGGAACGTTCCGACAAGTGCGGCACCGATCAGACCGCCGAGGATTTCCGGCGACTGGTCGAGCGCGCCCATCGCCTTGACCACGCCGAGCACGGCGGCGACGATGCCGAGCGCCGGCAGGCCATCGCCCACCGCCACCATCGCGTGATAGGCCTTCATCTTGTCGGACCTGATGGTCTGGATCTCTTCGTCCATCAGCGCCTCGATCTCGTGCGAGCGGGCATTGCCGATGATGATGATACGGCAGTAGTCGCAGATGAAATGCGTCAGGTCATGATTGTGCAGCACGGTTGGGAACGCCTGGAAAATCGCCGACTCTTCTGGATTGTCGATATGCGCCTCGACCTCGCTGCGGGATTTCGACCGCAGCTCGCGCATCAGCGAGTGCAGCACGCCGAGCGTCTCGAGATAGTCCTGTTCCTTCGGCACCGCCTGCTTGAAGGCTTCGAGAATGGCCTTGCCGGTGTCCTTGACCGTCTTCATCGGATTGGCAACGAGGAAGGTGCCAAAAGCCGCACCACAGATGATCACGACCTCCCATGGCTGGATCAGCACGTGAAGATGGCCGCCCATGGCCATGAAGCCGCCAAGGACGCAGCCGAGCGTTACCACCAGTCCAATCAGAATGCCCACGACAGGTCCTTCCGCATTTCACATCAGGAGCTAGGGATAGTCCCCGTGCCTTGTGTGAGGCTTGAATCGAGGGCTTGGAAGCGATTCAGTTTCGCGCAAGGAAGTAGGGGTATTGTGCCGGCATAGCTTCGGCCGGAGGCACGTCTTTGCTCAATACCTTTACGAGCTACCAGCTCATCACCAAGGACATTTCAAAATCGATCGACAGGATCGAGCAGCAGCCCGTGGTTGATCGCGACACCAAATATTATCTCGCGAATATCACCAAGGTGAAATCGATCGACGATTTCGTCAAAAACGACCGTTTGTTCAAGTATGCCATGAAGGCCTACGGGCTGGAGGACATGGACTACGCCAAGGCCTTCATGGTCAAGGCACTCAAGGAAGGCGTCTCCGATCCCGACAGCTTCGCCAACAAGCTGACCGACAAGCGTTACGCCGAATTCGTCAGCGCCTTCAACTTCGCCGCCAACGGCGCCGATGCGACCATCTACAACAAGACACAGCAATTGGTGACCAAGAACTATGCCATCCAGGCCCAGATCGCCGGCCTCGATCCCAATTCGGCCTATGTGAAGGGCGAGACGACATACTATCTTGCCAACATCACCAAGGTGAAGTCGATCGACGATCTGATGTCGAACAGCCGGCTCTACACATACGCGCTGGCGTCATTCGGTCTCGACTCGGCGACGGAGGACAAGGATCTCATCAAGCGGGTTCTGCAAGGCGGCGTCCGCGACCCCCACAGTGTCGCCAACAAGATGACGGACAAGACCTATGCCGCGCTTGCCTCCGCCTTCAACTTCGAAGCCTATGGCGAAAACACCACCACCATCAATCCGGCGCAGCAGCCGACCGTCGACAAATACATGCGCCAGACCCTCGAAGAGGATGCCGGTCAGGCCAACCAGGGCGTGCGGCTGGCGCTTTACTTCGATCGCAAGGCCCCAACCATCACCAGCTGGTATGACGTGCTGGCCGACACCGCGCTTGCCAGTGTCGTGCGCACCGTGCTCGGCCTGCCCGATTCCTTCGCCACCGCCGACGTCGACAAGCAGGCGCAGCTGTTCGAGCAAAAACTCGACATCTCGGATTTCTCCGACCCCGAGAAACTCGGCAAGTTCCTGACCCGCTTCACCAGCATGTACGAGATCAACCACCCGACTTCATCGGCCGTCACCTCGGTCAGCGTGCTATTTGCCCAGCCACTCACCGTCGGCATCTCCACCGACCTGATGATGGCCATGCAGAAATTGAGGTTCTGAGGCCATCATGCGGGACAGCCTGTACGTCGCCCTTTCGTCGCAGATCGCGCTCGAGCGGCGCCTCGACACCATCGCCGACAACGTCGCCAACGCCTCGACGATCGGCTTTCGCGCTACCGGCGTGAAGTTCGAGGACGTCGTCTCCGGCACCGGGCAGAAATCGGTATCCTTCGCCTCCCCGGGCAAGACCTACCTTTCCGGCGCCCACGGCGCCTTGAGCGAGACCGGAAATCCCTTCGATTTCGCCATCCAGGGCGATGCCTGGTTTGCCATAGAGACGCCGGTCGGCACCGTCATGACCCGCGACGGCCGCTTTTCGATGAACGAGAACGGCGAGCTGATGTCGATCGAGGGCCACCCGGTGCTCGATGCCGGCGGCTCGCCGATCCAGCTTGATCCCCGCAACGGCCCACCCAAGGCCGGGGCCGATGGTTCGTTGCGCCAGAACGATCAGCTTGTCGGCTCGATCGGTCTCTACAATTTCGACCCAGGCCCGAACTTCGTCCGCTACGGCAATTCCGGCATCGTTCCGGCACGCACCCCGGAGCCTGTCACCGACCGCTCCGATGTCGGCGTCGCCCAGGGTTTTCTCGAAGAGTCCAATGTCAATCCGGTGCTGGAGATCACCCGGCTGATCATGGTCCAGCGCGCCTTCGAGAACACCGCCGCCCTGATGCGGCAGACCGACTCGTCCACAGACGAGGCGATCAAGACGCTCGGCTCGAAATAATCCATGTCGCTCGACCAACCATCCCTGCGCGCACCCGAAAGACAACTCCAGCCGGCGCCGGAAGACCGGCTTGCCGCGCTGGAACGGGTCTGGCGGCGTTTCGCCGACGCCGAGGCGCTGCTCAAGCGCGGCGGCCGCGTCATCGAAGTCACGCCCACGCACTACAAGGTGCACGGCCTTTCCGGCTTCGCCAGGCTGGGCGACATCGTCGAGCAGCGCGGCGATGCCGGTGCGCGGCGCGGCGAGATCGTCAAGATCGGCCGCGACGAGGCCGTCGTGGCACCCTTCGAACGCAGCGCCGATTCCGGCATCGGTGATGCCGTTTTCCGCCGAGGTCCGCTCGTGGTGGCGCCGCATGCCTCGTGGCGCGGCCGCACCATCGACGCACTCACCAGGACGATCGATGGCGGCCCGCCGCTCGCCCGGGGAGACGACACATCGCGCGGCGCCCAGACGACGCCGGGAGCCATGGCGCGGCAACGCGTCGGCACTGCCTTCATGACCGGCGTCAAGGTCATCGACATCTTCACGCCGCTCTGTTTCGGCCAGCGCCTTGGCATCTTTGCCGGCTCCGGCGTCGGCAAGTCGACGCTGCTCGCCATGCTCGCCGGCGCCGACGCATTCGATACCGT
>NZ_RZQI01000464.1:0-4649 GCF_003998335.1 Mesorhizobium sp. M7A.F.Ca.CA.002.05.1.1
ACCCTGGCCGAAATCCTGGATGCCGGTCGTCGTCGAGCCGAAGGCGGTGCGGTAGAAATAGAGGCCGAGCACGTCGGTGGCGCCGCCGGGCGAACCGGTAAGGCCGGCCATCACATACGGAATTTCGAACCAGTTGAAGCTGCCGATGAAGGTCAGGATGGTGACGATGGTGACGCTGGGCGCTATCAGCGGCCACACGATCTTGGTCATCAGCACATAGTCGCCGGCGCCGTCGAGACGGGCGGCCTCGATCACGTCCTTGCTGACGCGCTGCATGCCGGCCAAAAGCACCAGGGTCGGGAAGCCCAGCCAGTGCCAGACATTGGCGAACAGGACGCTGCCGAGTGCGGTGTGTTCGTTGCCGAGCCACGGGATGGCGCTGATGCCGACCAGCGCCAGCGTCTGGTTCACCAGACCGAACAGCGGGTGCAGAAACAGTTTCCACAGGAAGCCGACGATGACCGCCGACAGCACGACGGGAAGAAAGACGATGACCTGGTGGATGCGGTGGCCGGGCAGTGCCTTCAGCAAGGCGTAGGCGAGCAGGAAGGCGGTGCCGTTCTCGAACACCATCAGCGCCACGAAGGCGATGATGTTGTGCTTCAGCGCATTGTAGGTCCAGTCGCTGTAAGGCTGTTCAAACAGCACCTTGCGGAAGTTTTCAAAGCCGATGAATCCGGTCGGCTGCAAGCCGTTGAACTCATAGAAGGCAAGGCGGAAGGCCGACAGCAGCGGCCAGAGCACGAACAACACCATGACCACCAGGGCCGGTGTCAGCAGGGACGCGATCCAGAGTGACCGGCGCCACGGAAAGGCTTTTGTGGTGTGGCGCCGGCCGATGTTCATGTCACTTGCCCTGGAAAGGCTTGTACCATTTGGCGAGGCCGCTGGTCAGGTCGGCGGCGAGCTGGTCCGGGGTGATCGAACCCGACATCATCTTGGTGATGTCGCCCTGCAGCAGCTCCGATCCCGTCGGCTTCTCGAAACGGAAGTAGACGACATTGATATGCGGCATGGCAGTTTCGTTCAACTTGGCGACATGGGCGAGAAGCTCGTCCTTGATGACGACGCCCTTGATCGGCGAGATGTTGCCGAGCAGAGCGGAGAACTTGTCGCCGAACTCCTTGGTGCCCATCCAGTTGACCAGCTTCAGCGCGGCCTCCTTGTTGGCCGACTTGGCGTTGACGGCATAGCCGCCATCGAAGAACTTGGTCACCTGCGGTGTGTCGCCGGCCTTGGCCATTGGCGGGGCGACAAAGTCCATGTTGATGGCCGGGTTCTGGGTGCGGTAGCTGGCGATATCGAAGCTGCCGCCGGCCAGCATCGCCGCCTTGCCGCTGATGAACAGCTGGCCGGCGGTGTCGTAGTCGATGCCTTCGAAGCCGGGCGGCATGTAGTCGCGCAGTTCGAGCAGCATGCCGAGCGCCGCAACATAGCGCGGGTCCTTGAAGGTGGTCTTGCCCGACGTCAGGTCCCTGACAAAGTCCTGGCCGAGGAACGGGTTGGTGAAGATGGCCACGAACATCTCGTTGAACCAGCTGGTGCCCATGCCGTTGGCCAGGGGGTAAATACCCTTGTCCTTCAGCGCCTTGCTGACGGTTATGAACTCATCCCATGTGGTCGGCGGCGTCAGCCCGGCCTTGGTGAAGACGTCCTTGTTGATGAACAGGCCGAGCGTCTGCGAGGCGAAGGGCAGGGAATAGACCTTCTTGTCGGCGCGGTAGGTGCCGGCCACCAGCGCATCGGCGGGCTGGTTGGCGAGTGAAGGCACCGTGGTCAGATCCTGCGGCTCGAAATAGCCAGCCTTGACGAACTGCTCCAGCCAGCCATAGGCGTGGGTGTGGATGACGTCGCCGCCCTTGCCGGCGGCCAGCGCCGTCGAGACAATCGTCGGATAGTTCTCATCCGGGAACGACTCGAACTTCACATGAATGTCCGGGTTGGCCTTGGCGAAATCCGCGAAAAGTTCATTGTAGGCAGCCTTGTCTTCCTGGCGCCAGGTCCAGAACGAGATGTCGGTTGCATGTGCCACGCTGGCTGCGAGTCCCCATGCGAAAGACGCGGCCGCGAGGGCCAGACCAATCTTTCTCCTGCTCATGTTGCAATCTCCCAATGCGCTTGATGCGCTTTTTACGACCATTATCAAATCATAGTTCTTGCCGTCTGGAAAGATAGTTTGTAAAGTTTCCTAACTAATAAGGATCTGGACGCGGCAACCCGCTTCGTCCGGCGTGTGCGGTGGATAACGGTGACCCAGAAAATCATTGCAGGCGTGGATATCGGCGGCACCAAGACGCGGATCATGGCGTGCCAGGGCGAGCGTACGATCGCCGACGAGGTGCTGGTGACGGAGACCTGGCGCATCCGCCAGATGGAAACCGATGCCACGACGCTGGCTGGGATCGTCGCGGGATTGTGCGGCGGGGTCGCGCCCGCTGTGCTGGCCGTTGGCGCGCATGGTTGCGACACGGGTGAACAATGCCTTCGCTTCCAGGCGCTGCTGGCAAGCAGGACCGGTGGTGCGGTGCAGGTGGTCAACGATGCCGAGCTGATGGTTCCTGCCGCTGGCTATATCGACGGCATCGGCGTCGTCTCCGGCACAGGCTCGATCGCGGTGGCACGCACGGCCGATGGCAAGATGCTGGCAGCCGGTGGCTGGGGCTGGATCCTTGGCGACGAGGGCAGCGCGCCGGCATTGGTGCGCGAGGCGGCGAAAGCAGTCCGGCACAGCCTCGACCGGGGCCAGGATGGTGACCCGCTGATTGCCGGGCTGATGCGCGAACTGGGTACAGACGACCAGACCAAGCTTGGCATCCTGCTCAACGAAACGCGTGGTGCTGCGGTCTGGGGCCGCTATGCCAATGCCGTATTCGACGCGGCGATCGCCCGCTCGGCTCTGGCTATCCGTGTTATCAGCGAAGGCGGGGCAGGGTTGGCCGCATTGGTCGCACTCTTGATCGAACGCGGCGCCAATCCCGCCCTTGTCGTGGCTGGCGGCGGGGTCATCTCGGAGCAGCCGATGTTGATGACGGCATTCGTCGAGGCCATGGCAAAGGTCTCGCCGTCGAGCCAGGTGCTGCTGCTGCGCGAGCCGCCGGTGCTGGGTGCGGTCGCCTTGGCGAGACGACTGCTGGTCGGTCAGGGCCAATCTTTGGGAATTGGAGCGGTTTGAATGATGAAGCGTATCGGCTATCGCCCGGCGGTGGCGCGCCAGACGGAAAGTCTCGAAATCGGCCGGCGTTCGGTGGCCTCGTCGCTTGACGACCTCGATCTCCGCGCTTTTGCCGGCAAGACGATCGGGCTTGCCGGCATCGGCGCCAGCTATCAGGCAGCGCTGGCCGGTGCGCTTTATCTGCGCGCCTCCGGTATCAAGGCTTTTGCCTATACGCCGACCGATCTCTATGGCCGGACGGATGCAGCCGCCGATGCGTTCATCGCGCTGTCGGCCTCCGGGCAGAGCCGCGAAATCTACGACGTCATGCGCGAGGCGTCGGGCGCGCCGCGCCTGGCGGTCTGCCGTGGCAGCGGCAATCCGCTGGCTGATCTGACTGGTGCTGTGCTTGCCACGGATTCTGGCGCCGACAATGGCGCAAGCTCCACCGGCTATACCGGGACCTTGCTGGCGCTTGGCATGCTGATCGGCAGGCTTGCCGGCAACAGCTTCGATTGGGCGCGTTTGCCTGCCGCCGCAGCCGCCGTTCTTTCCGGCGCGACGCAAGCTGCTGGGCAGGCGGCACGGCTGCTGCAGGGCAGAACATCCATCGACATCGTTGGCGCCGGCGTCGGCTTCGCCAATGCCGGCGAGGCGGCGATGCTGATCCGCGAGGCGGTGAGGGTGCCGGCATCCGGATGGGATACGCTGAACTACCTGCACGGACCGATGGAATCGCAAGATGCGGCGACCGGACTCATTTGCATCGGTGATGGCCGCGAGGTGAAGATCGCGCAGGATGTTGCGGCCTTCGGTTGTCACTCGGTGCTGGTGACACGGCGCGTCGATGTCGCTGCCGCCGACAGGCTAGTGGTGATTTCCATCCCGGCACTCGGCAACGACATGGCCGATGCCATACTGGAGATCATCGCCATCCAGCTCATTGTCGGCGACATGCAGGACGCCGCCGGCCTCGCCGACATTACGTTCCGCTACCGCCAGACCGACACCAAGCTGAAGCCGTGGTCGCCGACCGAGGTGTAGCCTGTCCTGTTCGCGCATTTTCCGCTGCGTTCGACCTTCGGTTTGAGATCCTGCTTGCGGAAATTGCCAAACTGCCCGGCAATGAGGCATTCAGGGGAACATGCATGCGCCTTTGAGTCGTGCTGGTGATTTTGCGCGCGGCCAATAGGATTTTCAGGGCAAAAGGTCGAACGGCTGAGATGGCGGCTGCGGAAATCCCCAATCTGACCGAGAGCGCCCGCGCCGTGCTTCGTGTGCTCGCCGCGCATGGGCCGGTGACCCGGCCGAAACTCGGCGCCATGCTCGACCTGTCGAAACCGACCATGTCGGCGGCGGTGTCGGAACTGAGCGCCTTGGGTCTTGTGGCGTCGCGCGGACTGGAGCGTGGCGCCATCGGCCGCACGGCGACGGTCTACGGCATCGGTCCCGGCGCGGGCTACGCGATCGGCATCGATTTCGGCGCCGCCCAGGTGCG
>NZ_RZQI01000465.1:0-4645 GCF_003998335.1 Mesorhizobium sp. M7A.F.Ca.CA.002.05.1.1
GTGTCGAAGGCCTGCCGCTGGCCGGCAGCATCTTCCTGGCCGGCATAGTGGCGGCCGCGATAGGCGTCGTTTTCGGCCTGCCGAGCCTGCGCCTGAAGGGTTTTTATCTCGCGGTTTCGACCCTTGCCGCGCAGTTCTTCGTGCAATGGGCGTTGACCAAGTTCAGCTGGTTTTCCAACAACTCGGCGTCCGGCGTCATCGACGCGCCGAGACTGTCGATTTCAGGTTTCGCGCTCGACGGCGCCATCGGCCGCTATTTGTTCGCGCTGACCATCGTCACGGTGCTGACCTTCCTTGCCTATAGGCTGGCCTCGTCGCAGACCGGGCGCAACTTCATCGCCATCCGCGACAATGAAACCGCCGCCCGCATCATCGGCATTCCGGTGCTGAAGACCAAGCTTCTGGCCTTCGCCATCTCGTCCTTCATCATTGGCGTTGCCGGCGTCATCTGGGCCTTCGCCTATCTCAGAACCGTCGAGCCGGACGGCTTCGATCTCGACCGGTCGTTCCAGATCCTGTTCATCATCATCATCGGTGGTCTGGCTTCGATCCGCGGCGCCTTCTTCGGCGCCGCCCTCATCGTGGTCTTTCCACTCGCTCTGTCGCGCCTCGGCGGCTTCCTGCTTGGCGATCTCTTCGACTCGGGCGTGCTCGACATGAGCCAGCGCATCGTGCTGGGCGCGCTCATCATCCTGTTTCTGATCCTTGAACCCGACGGGCTGGCGGCGCTGTGGGACAGGGTCCGAAGACGGCTCCTGTTCGCCTGGCAGTCGACTTGAGCTGATGCATTGAAAATGAATCCAATCCGAAAATGAACAAGGGGCCGAACCCAAGACGGCCCATACCGGGAGTATCTCGACCATGACTTTCCTCAGCACAATCAAGGCGGCGGCGCTGTCCGCGGCGATGATCGTGTCGGTGGCCTTACCGGCCGCGCACGCCGACGAACAGTATTTTCCGCTGCAGAGCTATCGCGTCGGGCCTTATGCGGCCGGCGGCACCGGCTTCTTCGGCGGTTTCATCGACTATCTCAACCTCATCAACATCCGTGACGGCGGCGTCAACGGCGTCAAACTGACTTGGGACGAATGCGAGACCCAGTATGAGGTCGAGCGTGGTGTCGAATGCTATGAGCGGCAGAAGAGCCATGCCGGTGCCGCCGCCTGGAACCCGCTCTCGGTCGGCATCGCCTATGCCATGATCGATCGCATCACCGCCGACAAGGTGCCGCTGATCACCGTCAATCACGGCCGAACCGATTCTACAGATGGGCGCGTTTTCCCCTACGTCTTCCCTCTGCTGCTCAATCCCTACAGTGAGACATCAGGCATCGTGAACTACATCGCCTCCAAGGAAGGCGGCATCGACAGACTGAAGGGCAAGAAGATCGTCGTGCTCTATCACGGGTCGCCCTACGGCAAGGAAACCATCCCGATCTATGAATTGCTGGCGCAGAAATACGGCTTCACCGTGCAGCAGATCGAGGTGCCGCATCCCGGCAACGAGCAGCAGTCGCAGTGGCTGACCATCCGTCGCGCCAAGCCGGATTTCGTCGTCCTGCGCGGCTGGGGCGTGATGAACCCGGTGGCGCTGAAGACGGCGGTCAAGGTCGGCTTCCCCGTCGACCATATCGTCGGCAATGTCTGGTCGAATTCCGAAGAGGACGTGATCCCCGCCGGCGACGCCGCCAAGGGCTACACCGCCATCACCACGCAGGCTTCCGGCAACTCCTACCCGGTGGTGCAGGAGATCGTGAAGACGGTCTATGGCGCCGGCAAGGGTAACCTTGAAGACAAGGCGCGCATCGGCTCGGTCTACCACAATCTCGGCATCGTCAACGGCATCCTCAATGTCGAGGCGATCCGGGTCGCGCAGGAGAAGTTCGGCCATCGCGCGCTGACCGGCGACGAGGTCCGCTGGGGCTTCGAGCATCTCAAGCTCGATCCGGCCAAGGTCGAGGCGCTCGGCGCCAAGGACCTGTTCCACTCGATCAATGTCAGCTGGGACAATCACGAAGGCGAAGGCTACGTGACCTTCCAGCAGTGGGACGGCAGGAAGTGGAACGTCGTCTCCGACTGGATCGCGCCGGACTGGGCGCTGCTGCGGCCGATCATCGAGAAGTCCGCCGAGGCCTACGCCGCCGAGAAGGGCATCAAGCTGCGTACCGCCGACGATGCCAATGCTGTGACCACCAACTGATCAGTCAGTGCCGGGCGTCGCGGACCAAGTTTCCGTGGCGCCCGACCTGTTCGGTTTTTGAACCGCGAAAGAACAGCCTATGCCGAACGATGACGTCATTCTTGCCGTGGACGCGGTCCATGCCACCTACAACCACGCCATCACGGCGCTGCACGGCGTCAGCTTTGAGCTCAGGCGCGGTCAGATCCTGGCGTTGCTCGGAGCCAATGGCGCCGGGAAGACCACGACGCTGAAGGCCGTCTCCAACCTGCTGCCGGCGGAACGTGGCCAGGTCAATGCCGGCACCATCCGCTATGAAGGGTCCGATGTCTCGCGCCGCAAACCGGGTGATCTGGTGCGCGCCGGGCTGGTCCAGGTGCTGGAAGGCCGCCACTGCTTCAAAAGCCTCACCGTCGAGGAGAATCTGATCGCCGGCGGCATCGGCCGCAGCGGGAGCCGCGCCGAGATCAATCAAGACCTCGAGCGGATCTACGGCTATTTCCCGCGCCTCAGGGAGAAGCGCCGGACATTGTCCGGCCTGACCTCCGGCGGTGAACAGCAGATGACCGCCATCGGCCGGGCGCTGATGTCGCGACCGCGTTTGCTGGTTCTCGACGAACCGTCGATGGGACTCGCCCCGCTCATCGTCCAGGACATCTTCCAGAGCTTGAAAAAACTCAACCGTGAGACCGGCCTGTCGATCCTGGTTGCCGAGCAGAACTCGGCAGTCGCGCTCAGATACGCCGACCACGCCACCGTGCTCGAAAACGGCGTTTCCGTGCTCGCTGGCGCTGCCGCCGAACTTCGCCAGCGCGAGGACATCAGAGCCTTCTATCTCGGTCAATCAACCCCCGGGCAACAGGTGTCACCCGCCACCAAGCCCGCCCATCTCCACGCCGTTGCCTGAGCCAAAATCCCAAGGAGCAGTGAAATGACCGTTTCGACCGTCAAAACCGACAAGGCTTCCGCCGCCGTGCCGCCAGTCGCAAGACCGACCGCGCCAGCGCACATCATCAAGGACGATGCGGAGGCGATTGCGATTGCCCACGCGCTCGCCGCCGAATTCGTCAAGGATTCCTCCCGACGCGATCGCGAGCGGATCTGGCCGGTCGCCGAACTCGATGCCTTTTCGCAAAGCGGCCTTTGGTCGATCAATGTACCAAAGGCATTCGGTGGGCCGGAGGTGTCATATGCGACGCTGGCGAAGGTGATCGAGATCATCTCGGCGGCGGATTCCTCGATCGGCCAGGTTGCCCAGAACCATCTCGGCGTTGTAGCCGCCATCCGCACCGTGGCCGACGCGGACCAGCAGAAGCTGCTGTTTGCCGAAGCGTTGAAAGGCACGCGGTTCGGCAACGCCTTTTCCGAGTTCGGCTCCAAGCGCGCCGCCGATTTTGAGACCCGCTTCACCGATGCCGGCGATCATGTGGTTGTCAGCGGCCGCAAATTCTATTCGTCCGGCGCGCTGCTTGCCCACCTGGTGCCGATCGTGGCGCTCGATGACGAGGGCCGCGCCTGGTATGCGATCGCCGACCGCGGCGCACCCGGACTGACCGTCATCGACGACTGGTCGAGCTTTGGCCAGCGCACGACGCTGTCCGGCACCGTCATCATCGACAACGTCAAGTTGCCGAAGACGCATCTGGTACCCGGCTACAAGGGCTACGACAGGCCGACCGCCGACGGCGCCATCTTCCAGATCATCCAGGTGGCGGTCGACACCGGCATCGCCCAGGCGGCGATCGACGAGACCGTCAGCTTCGTCAGGACCAAAAGCCGCGCCTGGATCGACAGCGGCGTCGACAACGCCTGGGACGATCCCTACACCATTCAGGCCATCGGCGACCTGACGCTGCGCCTGCACGCGGCGCAGGCGCTGCTGGAGAAGGCCGGCCTGGCGATCGACCGGGCAGTGGCCGAGCCGACCGCCGACACGGTCGCGCATGCGCAGATCGTCACCGCCGAGGCAAAAATCCTGTCGACCGAGATCGCCATCGCCGCGACCAACAAGCTGTTCGAACTGGCAGGCACACGCTCGACCCTGGCCGAACACAATCTCGACCGGCATTGGCGCAATGCCCGCACGCACACGCTGCACGATCCGGTGCGCTGGAAATATTCGATCCTCGGCAAATATTTCCTCAACGGCGAAAATCCGCCGCTGCACGCCTGGAGCTGATCTCCCACCGGCGGGCGGGACGGCCCGCCACGTCAAACCTTCGACCATCCAAGAGGCTCACTGCCATGTCAAATCCAACAGTCGTCGGCTTTTCCGGCAACATCACCCGGCCGTCAAAGACGCGCGCCTTCGTCGACCTGGTCACCAGGGACATCGCCGCCAGCCACGGCCTGTCTGCGAGCACCTATGATATCGAGGATCTCGGTCCGTCGCTGGGAACGGCGAAATGGGCCCGCGATCTCGACGGCCAGGCGCGCGCGATCCTGGAACAAATCCTCGCCGCCGACG
>NZ_RZQI01000466.1:0-4644 GCF_003998335.1 Mesorhizobium sp. M7A.F.Ca.CA.002.05.1.1
GGGGAGGGTATGACCATGAACCTCACCTGGATGGCATGGACGCTGCCAACGGCGATCTTTTTCATCACGATCCTGGTGCTGCTCTGTGGCATGGCGGTCTGGGAATACGCCTCGCCCGGCGGCAATCCCCGGGTCGGCGTCCTGCGCTTCGAGACGACGCGCGGCGACCGCCTCTTCGTTTCGCTGCTCGGCAGCGCCTTTATCCATCTCGCTTGGCTGGGTCTTGTCGGACCCAACCTGTGGTGGGCTCTCGCTCTCTCCGTAGTCTACGCCGTCGGCGTGTTCCGCTACGTATAGAGGGGGAAACTGTTGGAGCGACCGCGTGCCGACGACCGCTCCAGATCGCACTTGAAACTTGAAAAGTGGAGGAAACGAAATGCGAAGGCAATTTTTAACATCAACGACTGCGCTTGTCCTGCTCTGGGGAGCAGGCCAGGCCTATGCCGGAATGGACGAAGCCAAGACCTTCCTCGATACCGAAATCAAGGACTTGTCGACGCTCGATCGCGCCGGCCAGGAAGCCGAGCTGCAATGGTTCATCGATGCGGCGAAGCCTTTCGCCGGCATGGACATCAAGGTGGTCTCCGAGACCATCGATACGCATAGCTATGAGTCCAAGGTTCTGGCGCCCGCTTTCACCGCGATCACCGGCATCAAGATCACCCACGACCTGATCGGCGAAGGCGATGTCGTCGAAAAGCTGCAGACGCAGATGCAGTCGGGCGAGAATATCTATGACGCCTACGTCAACGACTCCGACCTGATCGGCACGCACTGGCGCTACCAGCAGGCGCGCAGCCTGACCAAGTGGATGGCGAATGAGGGCAAGGACGTCACCAACCCCAACCTCGACCTCGCCGACTTCATCGGCACCAAGTTCACGACCGCTCCGGACGGCGACCTCTACCAGCTGCCCGACCAGCAGTTCGCGAATCTCTACTGGTTCCGCTACGACTGGTTCAACGACGAGAAGAACAAGGCCGATTTCAAGGCCAAGTACGGCTACGACCTCGGCGTTCCGGTCAACTGGTCGGCCTATGAGGACATCGCCGAGTTCTTCACCGGCCGCGAGATCGACGGCAAGAAGGTCTATGGCCACATGGACTACGGCAAGAAGGACCCGTCGCTCGGCTGGCGGTTCACCGATGCCTGGCTGTCCATGGCCGGCAATGGCGACAAGGGCCTGCCGAACGGTCTTCCGGTCGACGAATGGGGCATCAAGGTCAACGAGAAGTCGCAGCCTGTCGGCTCGTGCGTCGCGCGCGGCGGCGACACCAATGGCCCGGCTTCCGTGTATTCGATCCAGAAGTACCTGGATTGGCTGAAGGCCTATGCGCCGCCGGAAGCCCAGGGCATGACGTTCGGCGAATCCGGCCCCGTCCCGTCGCAAGGCACGGTCGCGCAGCAGATGTTCACTTACACCGCCTTCACCGCCTCCTTCGTCAAGGACGGGCTGCCGGTCGTGAACGCGGACGGCACGCCGAAATGGCGCTTTGCTCCGTCGCCGCACGGCGTCTACTGGAAGGACGGCATGAAGCTCGGCTATCAGGACGTGGGTTCATGGACGCTTCTCAAGTCCACGCCTGATGATCGCGCCAAGGCCGCCTGGCTCTATGCGCAGTTCGTGGTGTCGAAGACGGTCGACGTGAAGAAGAGCCATGTCGGCCTGACGCTCATCCGCGAGTCGACGATCCAGGACAAGAGCTTCACGGAACGCGCTCCGAAGCTCGGCGGCCTGATCGAGTTCTACCGCTCGCCGGCCCGTGTTCAGTGGTCGCCGACCGGAACGAACGTTCCGGACTATCCGAAGCTGGCACAGCTCTGGTGGCAGGCGATCGGCGATGCGTCGTCGGGCGCCAAGACGGCGCAGGAGGCGATGGACTCGCTTTGCTCTGAGCAGGAAAAGGTCATGGAACGCCTGGAAAAGGCTGGCATCCAGGGCGACATCGGTCCGAAGATGGCCGAAGAGCATGACCTCGCCTACTGGAACGCCGACGCGGTCAAGAAGGGCAATCTCGCTCCTCAGCTGAAGATCGAGAACGAGAAGGAAAAGCCGATCACCATCAATTACGACGAACTGGTGAAGAGCTGGCAAAAGTAAGATTGTTCTAAGCGGGCGTCTGCGCCCGTGTGACATTGGGGGAGGCGGCATCTTGCCGTCTCCCCTGTTTGTGTAAAAGACTAAGCGGGGAGGCATAATGACCGGATATATCCTTGCCATCGACCAGGGCACGACTTCGACCCGGGCGATCCTGTTCGACGGCGAGATGAAGGTCGCCGGCAGTGGGCAAAACGAATTCGCCCAGCACTATCCGGCCTCCGGCTGGGTCGAGCACGATCCGGAAGATATCTGGGCGAGTGTGGTGTCGACCGTGAAGGCGGCGCTGAAGAAGGCCGGCCGGAATGCTTCCGACGTGGCGGCGCTCGGTATCACCAATCAGCGCGAAACAGTCGTCATCTGGGATAAGGCGACCGGCAAGCCGATCCACAATGCCATTGTCTGGCAGGACCGGCGCACCGCGCCGCTGTGCCAGAAACTCAAGAAGCAGGGCTTGGAGAAAAAGTTCACCCGCAAGACCGGCCTGCTGCTCGATCCCTATTTTTCCGGCACCAAGATCGCCTGGATGCTGGACAAGGTGAAAGGCGCGAGAAAACGCGCCGAGAAGGGCGAATTGCTCGCCGGCACCATCGACAGCTTTTTGATCTGGCGGCTGACCGGCGGCAAGGTCCACGCCACGGACGCCACCAACGCCTCGCGCACGCTGGTCTACAATATCGCTGAGAATGCCTGGGACGACGAGCTGCTGTCGATCCTCAACATCCCAATAGAAATACTTCCCGAGGTGAAAGACTGCGCCGATGACTATGGAATCACGGAGAAAAATCTCTTTGGCGCCGAGATAAGAATCCTCGGTGTCGCCGGCGACCAGCATGCGGCAACCATCGGCCAGGCCTGTTTCGAGCCGGGCATGATGAAATCCACCTACGGCACCGGCTGCTTTGCCCTGCTCAACACCGGGAGCGATCTTGTGCGTTCGAAGAACCGGCTCTTGACCACCATTGCCTACAGGCTGAACGGCAAGACGACCTACGCGCTGGAAGGCTCGATCTTTATTGCCGGTGCTGCGGTGCAATGGCTGCGCGATGGCATCAAGGTGATCGGCAAGGCCGAGCAGAGCGGCAAATTGGCTGATGAAGCCGATCCGACCCAAAACGTCTACCTGGTGCCGGCCTTCGTCGGGCTCGGCGCGCCGCATTGGGACGCCGAGGCACGCGGCGCCATTTTCGGACTGACGCGCAATTCTGGCCCGGCCGAGTTTGCCCGTGCCGCGCTCGAATCCGTTGCCTACCAGACGCGCGACCTGCTCGACGCCATGCGCAAGGACTGGAAGGGGGCTTCGGCCAAGACCGTGCTGCGGGTCGATGGCGGCATGGTGGCGTCGGACTGGACCATGCAGCGTCTGGCCGACATCCTCGATGCACCGGTCGACCGCCCGACCATTCTGGAGACGACGGCGTTGGGGGCGGCCTGGCTGGCCGGCTCGAAGGCGGGCGTGTGGCCGGATGCTAAGAAGTTTGCGAAAAGCTGGGCGCTGGAGCGGCGCTTCCAGCCGGACATGGATAGCTCCATACGCTCAGCCAAACTCGCGGGTTGGCGCGATGCTGTGCGACGGACGCTGAGTGTGCCATAACCGATTGTCTAATGGGGCGAGGGGAAATGAAGCCAGATTGGTATCCTGCTTGGCGCGACGAGGCTATCGAACAACTAAATGCCAAGAATGACCGCTTGGAGAGAGACTTCCAGCTCGGCCACTCGTCTCGCTACGACTATGACATCGAGACCAGAAGGCTTTTGTTTTCCAAGGGCGGAGAAATCAAAGTCACCGCAGAGGTCCAGATTGCCGGGTCCACGAGCGCTAAGTCGCAGAGTTGGCTCTGGGCCTGGGCAAATTCAAATTGGCCCGATGACGTTATGATCGACGCAAAGCGGGTTCGATCCTTCGGCGAGACAAATAGCATCGACGAACTGACCCAGTCTTACGTGACGGATGTCGATGACGACCTGGAAGTGCTTGGTTGGGAACTGAGCGCCGCGGCGGTTCGAATTTGCGACGCCCTTGGAGCATATCGCTCACCTTCGGAAGGCGATGCACGTTTTTACATCATCAAGGCCATCAGTTGGGCTGGCTGATGCCGGCTCCCATGCTTACTGAAAAGAGAAGACCCGCGACAGATTCTGGCACGGGTCTACTCGTCAGCTATTGGCACTCATTCACGAATCAGTAAGGCGAACGGCACTCCTTGCGAGGGCCGTAATTCGGCTGGAACGTGTTGTCCGAAGCACGGTAGCTGCGATAGCGGTCGTAGCACCACTGGACGTGGGCGTTGCCTCCGTAGACGCGGTTGTTCTCGTTGTTGATGATGGCACCGGTGATCAGCGCGCCAGTCGCGAACGCCGCGAGCGGGAACCAATAATCGCCGTGACGACGGTAGCCGGGGCGATATTCGCGATAGCCGCGATGGCCGTTCCAATACGCGCCGCGATTGCGGGAAAAATTGCGGTCACGCGAAAAACTGCGGTCACGCGAAAAATTGCGATTGTAGCGGTCCTTGCGCCACTCCCGGTACTGGACTGTCTGCACA
>NZ_RZQI01000467.1:0-4641 GCF_003998335.1 Mesorhizobium sp. M7A.F.Ca.CA.002.05.1.1
CCACTGCTCGGCAACGCTCTCGATGAGGCCCATCGCGTCATGGCGCCTATCTACCGCCGGCATCTGACCGGCCTGACAAGGCTGATGCCTGGAGTCAGGGAGGCTCTCACCCACTTTCATTTGGGCGGAGTAAGCATGGGCGTGGCAACCAACAAACCGCAGTTGGCGACCCGCGAAATCCTGCTTCATTTCGGATTGACGGAATATTTCGGCGCAATCGTTGGCGGAGACGCGGTGACATTCCTGAAACCGGCGCCCGATGCCCTGCTGCTGGCGTTGGCACAGCTTGGGGTCGACGCCGGTGACGCGCTGCTGGTCGGAGACAGTGGCGCTGACCTGGGTGCCGCACGCGCCGCCGGCATGGCCGTCATTCTGTTGCGCGGCGGCTACAGCCACATTCCGGTGGAAGAGCTTGGCGCCGACCTTGTTTGCGACAGCCTTTTCGATCTGCCTTCGGCCATGCAGAAGCTGCAAGCCGATGCGTGATCAAGGCGTCCGCCGGCCGAACGCAAATTCGAACGGCCGGCTGCGCTCTATTTCGAGAATTGCTTCAGATAGGCAATGACATTGGCGATGTCTTCGTCCTGCTTGAGGCCGACAAACGCCATCTTCGTTCCTTTGATCATGGCCTTGGGATCGTGAAGATAGGTCTTCAGCGAGGGCTCATCCCATTTGACGCCGGATTTTCCAGCCGCGACCATCGCCTGAGAATAGCTGAACCCCGGGTGTGTCCCAGCCGTTCGGCCTATGACGCCGTTCAACGACGGGCCGACCTTGTTCTTGTCCTGGTCGGCGGCATGGCAGACCTTGCATTTGGCGAAGACCTTCTCACCGGCCGCCGCATCCTGGGCCTGGGATTGGCTCGCCATGAAGGGCACAACGGACATGACTGCGAAAAATGCGATTGCGCGCATGGTATTTCCTCATTGATCGTCTGGGTGCCCTGGACGATTTGCGCATGCCGATCCTTTGATCCGTCTGCATGCGCCTTACGCGGTGGAGTGGAATATCCGCTTCTCCCGTGGAGCCGCGCCGCGTGGCTCAGAAGCTAATTGGCATGTTGTGAAAGTCAATCGTACAAAGGTTTAGAGGCCTGGGTGCTCAAGAGACCTGTCCATTCGTCTTTGTTGACGGCTATCCGGCGAGCGCGTAGCTTGACCTCATTCCGGTTTCTCCATTGGCACCTCGGGAAATCCGGCAAGCGGTGATTTTGTCCTCGCTCCTGGTTGGGCTGGGCTTGCCGATATGGGCGTTTGGGAACGCGCAAGAGGTGCTGAATGGACATGGTCGATCTCATATTGACGGTTTGCCTCAGCGCCAATCCGAGCAATTGCCGAGACGAACATCTCTATTTCGAGAGCCGCGGCACTCTGTTCCAATGCATGATCCTTGCCCCCAGCGAAATCGCGAAATGGTCTCAAGAACACCCGAACCTCAAGGTCATGCGCTGGAAATGCGCATTTCCGAGCAAGGAACGAGCCATCTAATTTGGCAGCGCGGAACCCTGGGGAGGAGGTGTCATGATGGTTTCACGGCGCATGACGCTGCGTCTGGCGGTTCTCGGGACAGCCGCTGTTCTTGCTACCAGGCCGGTCGTTGCGGCAGCCAGGATTCGCCTCGGTGTGCTGAAGTTCGGAACCGTGAGTTGGGAACTCGATACGCTAAGGCGGCACAAATTCGATGCCGCCAACGGGATCGATCTGGAGATCATCGACTTCGCCGGCGAGGATGCAACCAACGTCGCGATGCTGGCTGGCGCGATCGACATGATCGTCTCCGACTGGCTGTGGGTCTCGCGCCAGCGCTCCGAAGGCGGCGACCTCACATTGACCCCCTATTCGACCTCCGTGGGGGCGATCATGGTGAAGGAGGATTCGCCGATCCGGACGGTCGCCGATCTCGAGGACAAGAAAATCGGCGTCGCCGGCGGCCCGCTCGACAAGAGTTGGCTGCTTATACAAGCGCTGAGCAGACGCGATCTCGGCGTCGACCTGTCGGCAGCCAGCGACATCGTCTTCGGCGCGCCGCCGCTGATTTCGGAAAAGGCGATACAGGGCGAACTCGATGCGGTGCTGAATTTCTGGCATTTTTGCGCCCGTCTCGAGGCCAATGGCTTCCGTCGACTGATCGGCGTGAACGACGCGGCAAAGTCGCTCGGGGCTCTGGGACCCGTTTCGACCCTCGGTTACGTCTTCCATGACCAATGGGCAAACGAGAACCCGGATGCAGTCAGGGGTTTCGTGAGGGCGTCCGCGCAAGCCAAGGACTTGCTGGCCAGATCCGATGACGAATGGCTGCGCCTGGCGCCGATCATTCGCGCGGAAGGCAAGGAACTGGAAAAGCTGCGCGATCGCTACCGCCAGGGCATTCCCAGACGGTCGGTCGCGGAGGAAGCGGCCGACGCCGGCAGGCTATACCATGTGCTGGCGGCGATCGGCGGCGCGAAACTTGTCGGCAGCGCGCCGGAAATGGCGCCCGGCACGTTCTGGCAGGATCCCCGGAAATGACCGCATTGGGAACCGACGGCACGCGTGATGCTCCGCCGAGCATGTCCGGCCGACGCAGTCTGGCGACGGCACTCATGCCCGCGCGGACTGTTGCGGTCTCCCTGCTCGGGCTTTGCCTGCTGTGGAACCTTGCGGCAAGTGTCTGGCCAAGCCGTGCCTTTCCAGGGCCTCGGCAGGTCTGGCAGGTGCTTCTCAGGGAGGCTGCGAGCGGCGACCTCTTTTACCATCTCGGCGTGACTCTCGGCCGGGTCGCCGCGGCATATATCGTCGCCATGATCATCGGATCCGTCATCGGCGTTTTGCTCGGCAGCCATCGTCGCGTCGACCGCTTTTTCAACCCATGGGTGATCCTGTTCCTCAACATCCCGGCGCTGGTGGTCATCGTCCTCGGCTACATTTGGTTCGGCCTCAACGAGGCGGCGGCGATCGGCGCGGTGGCGGTGAACAAGATCCCGAATGTCGTGGTGACGATGCGCGAAGGCGCCAGGGCGCTTGATCCAAGTTACGCCGAAATGGCCACCGTCTATCGCTTCGGCCGCCTTGAACGCATCCGCCATATCCTGCTGCCGCAATTGCAGCCCTATCTTGCCGCCGCATCGCGATCCGGCATTGCCCTCATCTGGAAGATCGTCCTGGTCGTCGAACTGCTCGGCCGCTCGAACGGTGTCGGCTTCCAGATCCATCTCTATTTCCAGCTCTTCGATGTCGCCGCCATCCTTGCCTACACGCTGGCTTTCGTGGCGGTGATGCTTGTCATTGAACTTCTCCTGGTGCAGCCCGTTGAACGACATGCAACCCGTTGGCGCCGTCGTCCCGCTTAAGGTCGACATCGCCGAAAAGACCTTCAGGTCCACGCGAGGCGTCTCGATCACGGCGCTTCAGGACCTTTCCTTCGAGGTCCGGCAAGGCGAATTCGCCTGCTTGCTGGGACCGTCGGGCTGCGGCAAAACCACGACGCTGCGTATCCTGCTTGGCTTGGACAAAGACTTTTCCGGCTCCTTTCAGTTGCCGCAAGGAGGTTCGAACCGCATCGCCGCCGTATTCCAGGAACCGACCCTGCTGCCGTGGCGAACGGTGGAACAGAATGTCAGGCTGGCGTTGCCCAAAAGCTTGAGAGCGAAAAATCTCGACGGGCTGTTCGACACGCTCGGCCTCGCCGGCATGCGCTCGCTCTATCCTGCCGAACTGTCGCTCGGCCTTGCGCGCAGGGCAGCACTTGCCAGGGCTTTCGCCACCGAGCCGGCGGTGCTTTTCCTGGACGAACCTTTTGTCTCGCTCGACGAACAGACCGCCGAGCGGCTTCGGCATCTGCTTTTGACCGTGTGGTCGGCACGGCCAACGACCGCCTTGATGGTGACGCACAATCTACGCGAGGCACTGATGCTGTCGGACCGCATCATCGTGCTCGCGCCACGGCCAACCCATGTGCTCGGCGTGTTCGACGTACGGTTGCCACGGCAACATCGCAATTCGCAGGTGATGAGCGACCTCCTGCGGTCGTTCCATCATAGATTTCCGGACGTCACCTGATCGCCTGCTGGCGAAATGCATATCGGAGGCCTTCATGTCGGTTGATCGGCTAAGACGCAGGCTTGTGAGTGGCTTCACCTGCACCGCTGCCAGCGCCGCCTTGCTGCCATGCTGCCTCGGACGAGCCGTTCTGGCCGCAGGCGGCAGCTTGCGGTTCTCGACCACGCAAATCGCCGACGGCGTCTTCGCCTTCCAGGGCGCGGATGAATTGATGACCGCCGCCAACAACGGTGCGATCTGCAATCTGGGCGCCGTCATCGGCACCGATGCGGTTGCCGTCATCGACAGCGGTGGCAGCCTGATCGAGGCGCAGGCCTTTCTCGCCGCGATCGGAAAGCTGACAGCAAAGCCGGTTCGCTTCCTGGTCAACGCCCACATGCATCCCGACCACATCTTCGGCAATGCGGCATTCCGGAAGATCGGCGCGACCATCGTCGGTCACCGCAATCTGCCGCGTGCTCTCGAGGCGCGTGGAGCGTTCTATCTGCACAACTATCGCGAACAGCTTGGCGAGGCGTTGATGGAGGGGATCGAGATCGTGCCGCCGACCATGCTGGTCGACGATCGCCTGCAACTCGACCTCGGCGGGCGCATGATTGAACTG
>NZ_RZQI01000468.1:0-4627 GCF_003998335.1 Mesorhizobium sp. M7A.F.Ca.CA.002.05.1.1
CTGCGAGAGCCCATGCCGACGAGCGCCAAACAAGGTCTGATGCCTTTCGGCGTCGTGGCCTCAACTCATCGATTCGCGAGAAAAGCATCGAATGCAGCAGCAACGGCGCGAACAACAAAGCGGTGCTCCGGCCGCACGCGGATGAAGCCGTTTTCGACGTCCAGGATCCCCTCCTCAGCCAGCGTCACCAAACTCTCAACTGAATCGAGAAAACGAGCTGGTTCGATTTCGTGGGCGGCACAGATGGTCGGCACGTCGGCCTCCAAATCGCACATCAGTCGCTCGATGATCGCTGCGCGCACCCGGTCATCGTCGGTCAGACGGTGACCCTTTGATGTCGCCAGACGTCCACTTGCGATGTGCCGGGCGTAAGAATCCCGTGTTACTTCGTTCTGAACATACCCCTCGCGGACTCGGCCAATAGCCGACGCGCCGAAGCCGATCACGTTTTGCAAGTATCGGCCGAGTATCCCAGCGAATTACGCCGTAGGCGCCCGGTCTTCTGGCGCTAGCGCAAGTTCGTCGTCCGGCGGAGCGAAATGATCGAGCCCGATCTCCCGGTAGCCAGCGCCAACCAGTGTCTCGGCGACAGTTGCAGCCTGTTCGGCGCGAAGATCGCCGTCCGGTAGACCTGCCTGCTCGATTAGGCGCTGATTCTTTATCACGGAAGGAATATGCGCGTATCCGAACACCGCAAGCCGGTTGGGGCGCATGGCGACCGCAGCCATCGCGGTCTGGATGCAGGACTGCACAGTCTGTTTCGGTAGACCGAAGATGAGGTCGAAGTTGATATGGCCAACGCCATGCCGGCGGAGATTTTGGACTGCAGCGGCCGTCTGCACCTTACTCTGGATCCGATTGATCGCCTTTGCACATCGGGATCAAAGCTCTGCATCCGATGCTCGCGCGGTTGACACCGTTAGCTGCCAGGGCTTCGGCCATTTCCGGTGTGAACGTTCGGGGATCGATCTCCACGGCGATCGCAGCAGTTTTGCTGAAAGCGAAGTGGCGGCGTAGAAATTCCATCAGCGCCAAGTGCTCGGCTGGCCCGATAAGGTGAGGCGTTCCGCCGCCGAAATGCACATCGCTCACCGGCAGCCCTTGCCGCACTTGCTCCGACACCAAACTGATCTCCTGACGCAGCACCGCTAAATAATTAAGGATCGGGCCGTTGCGACGGATGACCGCGGTAGGGAAGCCGCAATACCAGCACATGGATCGGCAAAACGGAATGTGGAAATAGAGCGACACCGATTCGTCGGCCGGGAGGCCCCCCAGCCATTCCTCATAATCGTCAGCACCAACTGCCGCAGAGAAGTCTGGCACAGTCGGATAGATGGTATACCAAGGCGGCCGGGGGTCCCGGTACTTTGTCAGGATTGAGGTGTGCAAGGAGCTGTCATCCCACGTCGCTCATCCATCATTCTTTCGTTGCGCGCTCGTCCTGGTCTCTGACCTAAGTCAGTGCGTCCCGCTTATGTCGCAGTCTCGTTTGGACAGGATGGGGTCAACCACGCCGGGGAGCGCGCGTGCCATGGTTGCGCCTGAGGTGATGGTGCGGTGCCGCATTCAACGTCTGAGTACGTGACGCCAGTGCAGTGTGCTTGAGGCGTCTGCGGAAGAACTTTGCAATGCGAAATTCATGTCCGACGCAACGGACCTGTCAAGCCTCGTTCAGACGCCATCCAGGTCCAGCCAGCGGCCTTCCCTGCCGGCCGAAAAACCATACCGGCTTTAGCCACCGAGACGCTCTAAAGCTGACGTCGGCTCATTTGATGAAAGGAGGACGCCGCTAGGGGGTGCACAAGGTTCCCCGGCTTGACGTCGCTTCGAGCGAAGAGCGGTGTGGCTTGTCGTCAAGCGCCGGGCAGCGTGCCCCCTACCGATATCCCGAAAAGATCGACCAAGATGGCCATGCCGACGCCACACGCGGTCTGGATGAGGCCGACCATGAAAATGCGATTGGCGCGTTCGTAGATGGGGCGCCGCAAGGAACTCATGTCGAGCAGCATGGACAGCGCTCTCATCTGCAGTGCGATGCCGAGCAGGATCGGCACTACGGCGAACAGATCGTAGAGTTGCCATGGCAAGGGGTTCGCGGCCCAATGAGTGAGGAAGCCGAGGGAAAAGGCAAGCAGGATACCCACGGCAGTGATTGTGCCGTTGCGGAAAATGGTCTCGATCGGTTCTTCCTTCGGATCGTGCTCGTCCAAGCGGCTTCCTTTCGTTGCTCTTTCCGTCGAGACTAAGTTCTCGAGAATACTGTTCATCGCCAATTACTCGAGGCGAGCCGTAGGCAGCCGTTTCAGGGTGCGCTCCCTCTCGCTTCCGGCCGCGCAATGTACCTGCACGGCGAACTTACAGCGGCGAAAAGGTGCTGCGGCCACCATGCGACGCCTCGGACGTGCACGCCCTCTGTTCCTGGCGCAGCCCTTGCGGAGCGTACGCGCAGTGATCCTTCTCGGTAGCGGATGGCGCGGCCTCCGTTGCGGTCAGACGGGAAGCCGTCGCTGTTAAACGAGACTGTCACATATCGAACATGGCGAACCGTGTCGCACATTTCTTTTCGCAGTGACCCTCAAAAAAAGTGATTCCAGCGAGACGAAGGCGCGTCGGCCCGATTTTGGTGTCGGCCGCATCTACGCTTCAGGTTGGCATGTCGCTTGCTGCTCTATTCGGAGAGCTGCAGCGGTCCGACCGGAGTGTTTCACATGTAAACGATAATGAATCTCCTAGCAGAAAACACTATTATAAGTACATGTGGCTTTTACGCTGGCTCACCTCTCGTGTCAAGCGCTTTGGCGTCCACATATTGGAGACAACACGCACAAAATTTAGAGGAAAAGCTTGCTCTTTCGCCTCTATCCTTTTTATTCCTTCATGGAGATCTAGACATGTACATCAAGAGTCCTCTTCTCGGCTTAACTGCTCTGATGACCATTTCCGTCGGTCGAGCAGCTGGCGCCGAGCGGGAACCGGCCGAGTACATCAAGATCTGCGACGTCCTCGGCTCGGGATATTCCTATATTCCCAACACCGAGACCTGCCTGCGCATCGGCGGCTATGTCCGTTACGATATCGGCCTGGGTGACGTCCGATCGTATGACAGCGCAAGAACCTCGGACGTGAGAACTGGCGAGGACCAAGGCACTTGGCGAAACAGCACACGCTTCACGTTCAAAACTTGGACCGGCCAGCAGACCGAGCTCGGCGCGTTGACGACCTATACCGAAACCCAGGTGAATTTTGGCAACAGCGCTAACTCGCATGACAGTCCTCAGAACTATGATTTCAACAGCGGCCTCGCACTGGCTTCTGCCTGGGTCGAGCTGGGAGGCCTGCGAGTTGGCAAGGAGGGGTCGGCCTTCGATACGTTTGCAAGCTACGCTGGCAACGTTCTCGATAGTATGCTCGTTCCGTCGGCCGGCTTCGACACCAACGTGGCTCAGTACCACTTCGACGCCGGCAACGGCATTTCGACTGTGATTTCGCTCGAACAAGGATCGGGCTCAGCCGGTACTATCGACAGCTATATTCCGCACGTTGTCGCCGGCTTGAAATACACGCAAGGCTGGGGCTCGATCACCGGCGTCGCGGCTTATGACAGCAATTACGAAGCTTTTGCCGGCAAGATCCGCGTCGACGTCGCTGTCACAAACCAGCTGTCGCTGTTTGGACTCTTCGGCTACGGTTCCAATGCCAGTCTCAACGAGGACTCAAACGGCGCAATTGCCAATCATGGGCGCGGCTCGTACAAAATCTGGAACGGCCAGTGGGCTTTCTGGGCGGGCGCCACCTACGAGTTTGACGAGAAAACTTCGTTCAACCTTCAGGTCTCGGGTGATCAGCTCAAGGATGCTGGTGTGGCTGCAAACGTCGCCTACATGGTCGTTCCCGGCTTCACGGTCACAGCCGAGGTCGATTACGACCACTACGGCAACTCTGGCCTCGGCCCTGCCGAGCCTACCGCCGTCAAGGGCACGAGCAAGCCGAACAGCGTCGGCGGCATTCTCCGCTTACAAGGCTCATTTTGAAATCTCTCCAGTCGCGAGCATGGCAAAGGCACTTGCCTCGACAACGCACGCATGGAGAGCTTCGTTCGCCATCTTGAAGTCTGCATCGACCGTCCACGGCCCATCGTACCAACTAGAAACTGAAAGTTATGAGCCCTGTGTACTACACCTAGCCCTTGACCTGCCCGATGAACCGGCCAGGGGCCGTCAGTTCAAATTCGGGGCCGTTTAGAGGGCAGTGTGAGGCCGTGTTAGGTAAGCGCCACTGCAATGTCGAGGCCGCGACACGCCTGTCGCTTTGGACGGCTGGAATTGCCCTTCGCGGCGCCATTCATTCTCTCAACATTTACGTGATAATGCACGCTGAGTCCGAGCCGCGTGGCAGCACCCATCCTAGGTCACTATCGGGGGGCCTTAAACCTGAACAGCTCCATCGTCGCGGCTGCTGCGGAAGCAGGAGCTATCACTGGGACCCGTACTGGTGCTTGTCAGCCGCTGAGCCGCTACTTCGTCTTAGGAAGAGCATTGTCCTTGCCAAAAGCCGGCCAGTATTTCGAGATTGCCAGTGTGGCGCCGGCTGAAGAGAAATGACCATAGTCGAAATATAAAAACTC
>NZ_RZQI01000469.1:0-4609 GCF_003998335.1 Mesorhizobium sp. M7A.F.Ca.CA.002.05.1.1
GACGTTGGTCAGGTCGAGGACGCGGATACCGGAAAGCAATTCTGTCATGGCGTCATGGATCGATCAGGCATCGCCGGGCACATGCTCCGGTCCGCGCCGACGCCGATGCTCGATGAAGGCCCAGATATGCGGGCCGGCGAGGCCGATGAAGGCGAGCGTCAGCAGCGTCAGCGACAGCTTGTGGGTGTAAAACACCGACCAGTCGCCATTCGAGATGGTCATCGCCCGGCGGAACTGGGTTTCGGCGAGCGGTCCAAGGATCATGCCGATAATGACGGGCGCGGTCGGGAAATCGAAGCGCCGCATCAGGAAGCCGGCGGCCCCCAGGAGATAGAGGATGACGAGGTCGATGGGCGATTGCGAAATGCCATAGGTGCCGACCGTGGCGAACACCAGGATGCCGGCATAAAGCTGCGGCGCCGGGATTTTCAGCAACCGCACCCACAGCCCGATCAGCGGCAGGTTGAGGACGACGAGGATGACGTTGGCGATGAACAGGCTGGCGATCAGCCCCCAGACGAGGTCGCCCTGGGTCGTGAGAAGCAGCGGCCCGGGATTGATGCCGTAGCTCTGGAAGGCCGACAGCATGATCGCCGCCGTCGCCGAAGTCGGCAGGCCGAGCGTCAGCATCGGCACCAGCACGCCGGCGGCGGAGGCATTGTTGGCAGCCTCGGGGCCGGCAACGCCTTCGATGGCGCCGACGGTGCCGAACTCCTCCTTGTGCTTCGACAGCTTCTTTTCGATGGCATAGGACAGGAAGGTCGGGATTTCGGCGCCGCCGGCCGGCATGGCGCCGATCGGGAAGCCGATCGCAGCGCCGCGCAGCCAGGGTTTCCACGAACGCCCCCACTCGGCCGCCGTCATGTAGAGCGAGCCCTTCAGCGGCACGATCTCGTCCTTGCCGGCATAGCGGCGCGAGGCCATGTAGAGCGTCTCGCCGACGGCAAACAGGCCGACCGCGGCAATGATGACATCGACGCCATCAAGCAGTTCGTTCGTGCCGAAGGTGAAGCGCGGCTGGCCGGTCTGCAGGTCGACGCCGATCATGCCGATGACGAAGCCGGCGAACAGGCTGGTCAGGCCGCGTACGGAAGACGAGCCGAGCACCGCCGAAACGGTGATGAAGGCCAGCACCATCAAAGAGAAATATTCGGCCGGACCAAAGGCCAATGCGAACTTGACCACCACCGGCGCCAGGAAAGCGACGCCCATCGTGCCGATCGTGCCGGCGACGAACGAGCCTATCGCCGAAGTGGCGAGTGCCGCGCCGCCGCGCCCGGAACGCGCCATCCTGTTGCCTTCCAACGCAGTGACGATGGTGGCGCTTTCGCCGGGCGTGTTGAGCAGGATCGACGTCGTCGAACCACCATACATGGCGCCGTAGTAGATGCCGGCGAACAGGATGAAGGATGCCTCCGGCGCCACCTGATAGGTGATCGGCAAAAGCAGCGCGATGGTCAGCGCCGGCCCAAGACCGGGCAGCACGCCGATGGCGGTACCGAGTGTGGTGCCAAGCAGGCACCACAGAAGGTTGACCGGGGTGAAGGCAACCGAGAAGCCATGTGCGAGATGTCCGAGCGTTTCCATGGCGTCAGCCCCTCAACATGGTGATGAACGCATCGATGACCGTGTTCAGCTGGTTCTCGATGAAACCGGCACCGATGTTGACGCCAAGCGCCCTGGCGAAGCCGAAATAGGCGGCCAGCGCCAGGATCAGGCCGAGCACTGCGTCACGCAGCGTGCGCTTGCTGCCGAAGCCGTAGCAGACCAGAACGAACATGATGACGGATGCCGCCGTGAAGCCGAGCGGCCGGATGAGCAGCAGATTGGCGATCAGGCCGATGACGACGAAGCCCATCGCCTTCCAGTCGGTCGGCGTCTCCTTTTCCTCCTCCGGCTGCCAGCCGCCGCGAAGCGCGGCAAGGATGAGCAACAGCGAAAGAACCACCAGGCCGAACATGGTGAGGTAGGGAAAGACGGTCGGGCCGACCTTGGAGTAGAGCGGCGACACCGGGATTGCCAGCGTCTGCCAGGCGACGGCGCCGGCGCAGGCCAGGAGCCCGATGCCTATCAACAATTCCGGCACGGCAAGGCGCCACGGCGCCGCCTGCTGGTCGCTGGTGCTCATCGGTATCCTCCCAAGATGGCCGGCATCCTCCAGCCGGCCGCATCCGCAGTTTCGCCGCATCATATGTCCATGCGGCAGGCGAGATGGGAAGGGGGCGGCACTCTAACCGCCCCCTGAAGACATCAGGCGAGGCCGAGATCCTTGAGGATCGCGGTGATGCGGGCCGTGTCCTCGGTGAGGAATTTTGCGTAGTCGTCGCCAGTCAAAAGGATGGGCGTCCAGTTGCGGTTTTTGCATTCGGTTGCCCATGCATCGCTCTTGGCCATGGTCTCGATCATTGTGACCATCGCCGCCTTGTCGGCGTCGGAAACGCCGGGCGGTGCGAAGACGCCGCGCCAGTTGAACAGTTCGACATCGATGCCGGCTTCCTTCATCGTCGGTGCGTCGATGCCGTCCTGACGCTTGTCAGCCGAGATGGCGAGCAGCCGCAGCGCGCCCGCCTTGACCTGCTCGGAGAACTCGCCAAAGCCGGAGATGCCGGCCGCGACCTGGTTGCCGAGCAGCGCCGACAACGCCTCACCGCCGCCGGCGAACGGCACGTAGGACAGGTTTGTCGCCGGCACGCCGACCGTCTTGGCAATCAAGCCGAACAAGATGTGATCCGAGCCGCCGGCGGAGCCGCCGGCGACGGGAACCTTTGTCGGATCGGCCTTGAGCGCGGCGACGAAATCAGCGGCCGTCTTGAACGGTGACTCCGCCGGCACGACCAGGGCCTCGAACTCGCCGGTGAGGCGGGCGATCGGGGTGACTTGCGTCAGATTGTTCGCGGCCTTGTTGGCAATGATGGCGCCGACCATGACCATGCCGGCAACCATCAGGGAATTGCCTTTGCCGTTCCACTGGCTGATGAATTGCGGCAGCCCGACAGTGCCGCCGGCGCCGCCGACATTGGTGATCTGCGAACCCGAGATCAGCTTTTCACTGCGCAGCACCTGGTCGATCGTGCGCGCCGTCTGGTCCCAGCCGCCACCCGGTGCGGCAGGCACGAAGAGCTGTATCTGGGGCGCGCCTTCGGCGTAAGCGGGAGAAAGATGCGACGTCATCAGCCCGGCACCCACGGCTGCGGTGCTCATCAAAAATCTGCGTCTGTTCAGCATGGGGATTCCTCCAAATCACGACACCTCCTCCGGTGCCCGCCAAAACGCGCCTGCATCCAGACCCGTCATCGATTTCAAGCAGATGTTACGGAGTTCTGTCAACGGAAACGATATTCTACTGGACAGAACGATTTGGCGGCGCGACAGAGTCGCGTCGCTCGGCTTTCTTCAAACTGGAACCACCATGGACTCGCCAAGCAAATCGGCAGATGGGGAAATAGATCGCACCTCGGCGGACGGTGTTGCCGCGCTTGATCGGGCCATTGCCATCCTCGATGCCTTCACCACGGATGACCGGTCGCTCAGCCTGGCCGAAATCGCGGCGCGCACCGGCCTCTACAAGAGCACCATCCTGCGGCTTGCGAATTCCCTCATGCGCGGACGATTGCTCGAGCGCCTCGACAATGGACGCTACCGCGTCGGACCCGCGACCTTTCGGCTCGGTGCGCTCTACCAGCGTTCGGTCGTGGCGGTCGATATCCTGCTGCCGATCATGCGCGATCTTTCCGAGCGAAGCTGGGAGAGCGTTGCCTTCTATGTTCGCTCGGGCGATGTCCGCACCTGTCTTTACCGCGTCGAATCCAAGCACCCGATCCGCTACACGATACGCGAAGGCGACGTATTGCCTTTGCTGCTCGGCTCGGGAGGCCGCGTGCTCGCAGCGTTTTCGGGCCAGCAGGGCGAACCGTACGAGACCATCCGCGAGACCTGCAACTGCCTCGCCGTGGGCGACCGGGACCCTGAGACGGGGGGCGTGTCGGCGCCGGTGTTCGGCCCGGGAGGCGTCCTGCTCGGCGCCTTGACCCTGGCTGGACCCAGCACGCGCGTCGACGCGGCATTTCTGCAGCGCATGAAGCGTCCGCTGCTCGAGGCGGCGGCCCGCGCCACCCGCGCCTTCGGCGAGGACGCCTCCATGCTCGAGCGGGCAAGCCTGGCAGCGGACGCCATGCCGTAGAACACGTCCTCGTTGGAAGCCCCGCTCAAGTCAATTTGACCAGGCCACAGCGGTTCTTGGCGCGGCCCGCCTCGTCATCATTGCTGGCGACAGGCGCCATCATGCCGGCGCCGGCAGCTGTCAGCCCGCGGCTCAGGTCACCGCGCCAGCAGGATGGTCGGAGTGTCGTGATAGGTGGTCTTCACCACTTCCCGGTAACCGCACTTCGCAGCCACCCTCAGCGACGCGCCGTTTTCCGGATCGATGATACAGACGGTCTTCTCGCGCCCGAAAATCTCTTCGCTCCACGCCAGGATGCGGCCACCCACCGCGGTGGCGAAGCCCGCCCCGTGCACGGCCGGAACCAGCGCCCACCCGGCCTCGGGAATGCCTTCGATCGATGGTTCCATGTCGCGCTTCAGGTCGTGAAACCCGGCCTCGCCGATGAAG
>NZ_RZQI01000470.1:0-4600 GCF_003998335.1 Mesorhizobium sp. M7A.F.Ca.CA.002.05.1.1
CCGAGCCCTTTCCCGCCGATCTGACAGGCAAGACGGTGTTGGATATTGGTTGCAATGCCGGTTTCTATTCCATCGAGATGAAACGGCGAGGTGCTGCCCGTGTCCTCGGCATCGATTTCGATGAGGCCTATCTGGCGCAGGCCCGCTTTGCCGCCGAGATCGCCGATTGCGAGATCGAATTCCAGAAACTTTCGGTCTACGACGTCGGCGCCCTGAGTGAAACGTTCGATGTCGTGCTGTTCATGGGGGTGCTTTATCACCTGCGCCACCCCTTGCTCGCGCTCGACCTTATCCGTGAGCACGTCGCCGGTGACCTGATGATCTTCCAGTCCATGCAGCGCGGCAGCACAGATCTGCCCGAGATGGAAGAGAACTATCATTTCTGGACGCATGACCTGTTCGACCGGCCGGAATTTCCCAAGCTCCATTTCATCGAGCACCGCTATGCCGATGACCCGACCAACTGGTGGATACCCAACCGCGCCTGCACCGAAGCGATGCTGCGCAGCGCCGGTTTCGAGATCGTTCTGCACCCCGAACAGGAGGTCTATTTCTGCCGCGCCGCCGGCGACGCGGCCAGTGGGGGTCCCGTCTACCCCTCGAAAGGACAGCGCCATGATTGAAGCCGCGATGATCTGGAACGAGCCCAATAACAAATCGCATTGGGATCCCGAGCTCGACCCCGATTGGAGCCGCTTCGCCGGGATGGCAATCCTGGCGGCGGACGCAATCGCATCTGAAAACCCGGCTTTGACCAAAGTGCTCGGTGGCATCTCGCCAATAGATCCGGGGTTCATCACCCGCATGAAGGAATTCGGCGTGCTGGATCATGTCGATGCCGTCGCCGTGCACGGCTTTCCCCTCGACTGGAATCTGTGGCAGATCCAGGAATGGCCGCAGAAGATCGGCGAGATCGCGACCGTCACCGATCTTCCCATCTGGGTCAGCGAAGTCGGCGTATCGACCTTCGGCGCCGAGGAAATCCAAGTCTGGGGGCTCAAGCGCACAGCTGAATTGCTGCTCGGCAATGCGCCACGCATCCAGTGGTACAGCCTCTACGATCTTCCGCGTGAATGGGAAGCAACGACGCGTCACCGCGAAGCCGAGGGCTCCTCTTACTATCGTCATTTCCATATGGGGCTGCTACGCCAGGACGGCACGCCAAAGCCCGCGCTGGAGGAATTCCTGCGCCATACACCCGCAATGGGCCTGGTGCAGTGGTTTCATTTCGAAGACCCGCGGCTGGACGATGCCGTCGCCTGGATGAAGCGGCTGGGTGTCACCAATATGCGTACCGGGCTTTCCTGGGCGGACAGTTTTCGGCCGAATGCGCTGGACTGGTTCGACCGGCAGATGGAAGCACTCGCCGATTTCGATGTGACGGTCACCTTCTGCTTCACACCTCAGCACCGCGGAATGATGCCCCACCACACCAGCCCGCCCCTGGTGCCGGAGGAGTTCGCTGAATTCTGTTCAACCATGATCCGCCGCTATGCGCCTGGCATGACATCCGCCTCGCTCCCCACGCAGCGGGCCTCGGCCGCGTGAAATGTCATGCTGCCCATGCATCAGATGCAGGACTTCGCGACGCCGTTGACAGGTGGAGATACGGCGCAGGGCAACGAGACGCGCCCAGGCGAGACACTCACCGTCCTCAATGTCGCCTACCCTCTCGCGCCCGTCGGCCCCGACGCTGTCGGCGGTGCCGAACAGGTTCTGTCGATGCTCGATCGGGCACTGGTTCAGGCCGGTCATCGATCTATCGTCATTGGCTGCCGAGGCTCCAGAACGAGCGGCACGCTTGTGGAAATACCGGCCGAAAACGGCGTACTCGACGAGGCGGCGAAGAGCCGCGCGCAACAGGCCCATCGCGAGGCGATCGCGGCTGCCCGTGCCCGATGGCCCATCGACGTGGTTCATCTGCACGGCATAGATTTCGACGCTTATCTGCCCGACGATGGTCCGACCTTGGTGACCCTCCACCTGCCATTGGATTGGTATCCGGCCGCGGCATTGCGCCCCACGCGCGGTGATCTCTGGCTCCATGCGGTCTCGCCCACCCAGCAGAAAACCGCGCCATCAGACGCCCGGCTGACGGCGCCGATTCCGAACGGCGTTGACATCGAAGCACTGACCCTGCTGCAGTCGAAGCGCGGCTTTGCCCTTGTTCTAAGCCGGGTTTGTCCGGAAAAGGGCGTCCACCTGGCGCTCGACGCAGCCAAACAGGCAGATGTGCCGCTGGTCATCGGCGGCAAGGTCTATCCCTATGAAACGCATACGCGGTACTTTCGCGATGAGGTCCAACCTCGCCTCGATGGCCGCCGCCGCTTCCTTGGCCCTCTCGGCTTCACCGCCAAGCGACGCATTCTCAATGCGGCGCGCTGTCTGGTCATTCCGAGTCTCGCAGCCGAGACCAGCTCGCTTGTGGCCATGGAGGCCCTCGCCTGCGGTACCCCGGTGGTCGCCTTTCCAAATGGTGCGCTTCCCGATGTCATAGAGCACGGCAGGACGGGCTTTCTCGTCGATACGGTCGACGAGATGGCCCAAGCCATTCTTGCGGCGCCCAGCTTGGATGCCGAGACATGCAGGGCCGAAGCGCGACGGCGGTTTTCGCTGGAACGCATGATCTCGTCTTACATGGACGCCTATCAAGCGCTGGCACGGCTTGGCACTGGTCGCCGGCGCTTCGCGGCGACGCCGTGAGCTAAACTGTGCTGCGCAGCGAAATCATCGGTGACCTCACACAATTGGACGCCTTGACGCCGCACTGGTGGAAACTGTGGCAGCAGAGTCCCTCGGCGACTCCGTTTCAATCTCCCGCCTGGCTGGTGCCGTGGTGGCACGCATTCGCACCTGGTGAACTGGCGACGGTCGCGGTCTGGCGTGGCGACGATCTGGTCGGGCTGGCGCCATTCTACCTTGAGCATGGGATATCCGGTTCGAAGCTGCTTCCGGTCGGCATTTCGCTCAGCGATTATCTGGACATTCTGGCTGTCCCTGGGAGCGAAGCCGAGGTCGTCGACATTGTCGCCGAGTCGATCCTCTCGATCGGGTGGGCGCAATGGATCTTGTCGGACTTGCCGCAGGACAGCCTCTCCCTTGCGATGACGCATCCCGAGATGGATTGGCCGACCGCCCATGCCGCCTGCCCCGTGCTCGCCCTCGCCGGCGACGAAACGCTTGCAGGCTGCGTCCCCGCAAGACGCAGACGCCAGTTGCGTCGGGCGCGTCAAGCCGCATCAAGATGCGGCCGGATCGCGCTGTTGTCGGCAAGCGGCAGTCCGCAAACTTTCCTCGATCAATTGATCCGCCTGCACAATATGCGCTGGGCCGAACAAGGAGGCGGTGTGTTGGCCAACGCCGCCGTCGAGCAATTCCATCGGCTCTCACTTCCCTTGCTCGACGCTCACGGTCTGGTGCGATGCTGGCTGTTCGCGATCGATGGCGGAACCGTCGGCGCCTATTACGGATTTCACCACCGCGGCCGTGCCTATGCTTATCTCGGTGGCTTCGACCCTGCTTATGCCGAGGAGAGTCCAGGTGCGATCCTGATTGGCCACGCAATCGCGGAAGCGATCCGCGAAGATGCGCGCGAGTTCGATTTTCTGCGCGGCCAGGAGGCCTATAAATATGGCTGGGGCGCCGTCGACAGGTGGACGATGCGCAGGGTCTGGACGCGGAGTTGATGCATGAGTGTAACCGCACCGAAAGCCGCCCGGCGCACGACATCGGTCAGGCTGGCGGTTGAAGACTGCATGGCCGATGGCATTTGCGCCGAAGGTGTTCTCGTCAGGCTGGCGCTCCACCTGCCGCCCACAATTGGAGCGGCGGAATTGGCGGAGGTCGTGCTGAAGGTCCAGCCGGCGGATGCCGGCGACGCAGCAAGGCTGCGAAAGGTCGCCGGACTGCTGCGCTGCAAACCAGACGTCTTCGCCATGTTGCGGGCAACGGGTGGCGCCGTTCGGCATGAGCGCGATGAGGGCGAGACGAATGTCGCTGTCGTCATGCGGCTGGCCTCCAGCTTCGATGCCGCGGCAGCGATTTCGGGAGCCGCGAGTGTCCAACTGGCATCCCTCGGCGATGAGGCAAGGCTCACAGTCACGACCAACGAAATCGTCGCATGGCTGGAGGCGCGAGAATTCACCGGAAGGGAACGGAGCATTCTCGACATCGGTTGCGGCATCGGCCGTTTCGAGCGCGCGCTGTGCAAATCCTTCAAGTGGATGGTCGGCATCGACATATCGCCGCGGATGATCTCCATCGCCTCCGAGCAATGCGCCGCACTCGGCAATGTCGAGTTGCGACAAACCTCCGGTCTCGATCTGTCCGAATTCGCCGACGCCAGTTTCGATTGCGTGCTGGCGGTGGACAGCTTTCCCTATCTGGTTCTGGCCGGCATGGCTGATCGGCATTTCGACGAAATTGCGCGCGTTCTGAAACGGCCGGGCTGGCTCGCCTTGCTGAACTATTCCTATCGCGGATCACTTCTCTCAGACCGCGATGATATCGGCCGTCTGGCGCAAGCTCATCAATTGCGGGTCCTCATCGACGGCGAGAAGCCGTTTCGGTCGTGGGATGGCGACGCCTTTCTGCTCGCTGG
>NZ_RZQI01000046.1:0-14612 GCF_003998335.1 Mesorhizobium sp. M7A.F.Ca.CA.002.05.1.1
TGATCAGAAGGTCTTCGCCATTGAGCTTGACTTCGGTGCCCGACCACTTGCCGAACAGGATGCGGTCGCCGGCCTTGACGTCCAGCGGGACCAGCTTGCCAGCTTCGTCACGAGCGCCGGAGCCGACGGCGATGATCTCGCCTTCCTGCGGCTTTTCCTTTGCCGTGTCGGGGATGATGATCCCGCCAGCGGTCTTGGATTCGGATTCGACCCGGCGAACGACCACGCGGTCATGCAGCGGGCGGAACTTCGACTTTGCCATTTTCGGATTTTTCCCTGGTGCGGATGTTGAGGGGTTTTTGTTAGCACTCGCGATGGACGAGTGCTAACGCGATAGTGAGGTAGGCTGTAATCGGGCACTCGTCAAGACGGACGAGGGCAGGCGAGGAGCTCTGGCCCCCTCCCCGTGGAACCCAACGCATACGCGGCATCCGTGTTGATGGCTGCGAGCCCCACATTTCCATTGAATTCGGCGTCATGACGCCAACTTGCGCGCGCCGCTTCCAAGTCGTCAATCGTGCTGCCGTCAGCACGAACATAGGGCTGCGCTTCACTTCCCGTCGAAGCCGCGGCAAGCAGCGTCGCCGTCAGCACGCTCCTTTGCAGATGCTTGCCAAAGGTGGACAGTGAGCGCACCTGCGCCGGGCTGTTGGTGCGAACGTAAGACGTCATTGACAACTCCTTTTTGCAAGTCGAGCCCCTTCTCCACCTTCGGCCGCCGTCGACGCGAAGAAGTCCGCATCGCGTTGAAGACGAGCTGCGAAAAAGAGAAAGATGTGTTTGATGGCTGCGGCCCCAACGGTGCCTTCAGATTTGAGATCACTTCCGCCGCGAGCGGCTGAAGCTCCTCGCAACGTCAAATCGAATCTGCTGCCAAGCCTCCAGGAAAGGAGAGCATTGCTCATCTCGCGCTTGTGCATGCAGTCAACCTTCGATCCGTGTTGCCACATCAAGAGCAAATGCCGTGCCAAAGCTCACTGGGAAGTGAACGCATGGCTCTCCCTGAAAACCTCACAAATCCAGCATGGTCAATTGTGCGGAACCCGACATGCGTCTTCTGCCACTGTCAGCTTTCGGACAGGCATGACGCGTTTCGCGCCGACCACCGGTCGATCGGTTTTGGGGCCGGTCTGTTCGCCTCATAAGAGCGCGTTACATTGCGTAGCGGTTTCCCGAGCGCCGCCACATGACACTGGACCTGCAGGTAGCACCGGCTTCTCATCCAGCCTTACTTTGGCCCCCTCGCGTATCAAATTCCCGCTGGCGAGCCCTGCTTTCATAGATCGCACCATGCCGGATGTCTGCTCTGGCGCCCGACCCGCTGGCACGATCTCGATCCGGCATAAGGGCGCAGCATCTTTGCAGGCCGTTTCATCCCGGCGTCCTGCTTGGCTGACAGACCGCACTTGGCGAGCGGTCTCCATGCTCTCTCCAAGGACCATCCCTGCGGCTGGCTTGTCGACCTATGGGCGGGTCCGGCCGCCCGAAACCCTCGCGCCATCAGCTTTTTTCCCCGCCGCCTGCGGCGGCTTCCTCGCGCCGCTTCGCTCACAAAAAAGCTGCCCGCTCGGGTCCTTCACTGTCGCTGCGGCCCTGTCGGATTCAGGCGGTCCTGACGCGCCCATTACGGTGCGCCATCGCAGGGGATGGTCCCCGGCGAAACCACAAAAGGAGACTTCGAAATGACCGCGATCGGTTACGTCAACAAGCAGGAAAACGGCGCCTACAAGGGCCAGTTCAAGACGCTCAGCGTCCGCGCCGACATCGATATCGTCCCCAACCAGGCCAAGAGCGCCGATAACCATCCCGACTTCCGGGTGCTTACGCAAGGGGTCGAAGTCGGCGCTGGCTGGATCCGCACCGGCGAGACTTCCGGCAAGGATTATGTGAGCCTGTCGATTGCAGCGCCGGAGTTCGGACCGCGCAAGCTCTACGCCAATCTCGGCCGCGCCGCCGGCCAGGACGATCACGACACCTACGCCATCATCTGGAACCCGGCCGACTGACCGGCCGAGATAAGAGCCTCGCGCCGCAGCCCCGGCGCGGGGCTCATTCCCAGGAGTTCCACCCAAACCCCGTCCGCCCTAAAGGGCGGCGAAAACTCTCCCCCGACTCTTCGCCCGTCCCCGAGACGATCTCCCTCGCCCATCGTCGCCCTCGCTTGTCCGAAGCGAAACGAGGATCATCATGGACGACGAAAACGAACGCGCGGCCCGCGCGAAAAAGGGCAGCCCGTTTCTCAGTACAGCCCAAGCCGCCTTCTATATCGGGCTCTCCCAGCGCACGCTCGAAAAGATGCGGCTCAAGGGCGGCGGCCCGAAATTCCGCAAGCACGGCCGCTATGTCCGCTATCACATCGACGAACTCGACCATTGGTCGAAAGGACACCCGCAGCACTCCATCGCCGGCGATGGCAAGGCCGGTTCCGGCCAGGGCGGCACGGGAGGCCGTTCATGAGGCGGCGCCCTTCCATCCATCTGATCGGCAGCCGCCTGAGGCGTGTTCGAGCCCGTAAGACGGTCGCCTTGGCCGCGGCCGGTCTCGGTCTTTTGGGCTTCACGGCGCTGGGAAAGCCCGCCCCTTGGCTGGTCTGGAACGCCTCGGCCAGCGCGCCGATCGGCCTTTACCGCATCGCTGCGGGAGCGCTGGCGCGTGGCGATCTCGTGCTCGTGCGCCCGCCTGAATACGCGGCGTATCTCGCCGCCGAGCGCAGCTATCTGCCTCGCAATGTGCCGCTGGCAAAACGTCTTGCAGCGCTGCCGGACGATAATGTCTGCGCCTTCAATGACGCCATCATCATCGGCGGCGACATCGTCGCGCGCCGGCTCAAAATCGACGCCGAAGGCCGACCTTTGCCATGGTGGAACGGCTGCCGAGCGCTCGGGGATAACGAGGTTTTCCTGCTCGGCAGCGACAAAAACCGCTCCTTCGACAGCCGCTATTTCGGGCCTGTTCCCACTCAAAATGTCATCGGGAGGCTCGTACCACTATGGACCGAGTGACCCTCCTCTTGTTGGGCATGATCGCCATTGCGCCATGCGCCTGTTCCGCCTCGACCGGCGCTGAGCCGGTCGCCATCTCCCAAAGTCCGCAGCTGCGAAAGTGGCAGACGTTGGTATCGGAAGCAAGCCGGCGCTTCCATATTCCCCAAGCCTGGATCTATGCCGTCATGGCTGCCGAAAGCGGCGGCAAGACAATGCGCGGCGGCCGCCCCATCACCTCCCCCGCTGGCGCCATGGGCCTCATGCAGGTGATGCCCGGCACCTATGAAGAGATGCGGGTCGAACACGGCCTTGGGCCTAACCCCCACGATCCGCGCGACAATATCCTGGCCGGCACGGCCTATCTCAGTGCCATGTATGACCGCTTCGGATTTCCTGGCCTGTTTGGCGCCTACAATGCCGGTCCCGAGCGCTACGACGAGCATTTGAAGCGTGGCAAACCGCTGCCAGAAGAGACCGTCGAGTACCTCGACCAACTCAAGGCGGCCGGAGTTTCGGCGGCCGACATCGAGGCGTTCGAAAGCCAATCTGTCGCTCCAAAGGCGCAAATCGCTCCTCTCGGACGGTCGCTGTTCTTCATTCATGACGGTGTTCACTCAGGCGTGCGAAACGGCGATCTCTTCGTGCCGCTCGGCAAGGACGGCGCGCAGCCGAAGGAGCCGGTGCGTTAGCCATGGCGGACGGGGGCGCGTCTGGCGGGGCTGGGCGCGTACGGCAAGATAAAGGTACCGCCTCCAGGAGGCGGTTAAATCTTTGTCTGCACATCGTTTTTCCGGGAGGCTGCCGCCGGTGCCAAGAGGGTTGGACGTGTAAGTGTCTGATTTTGCTTGATATGTCTGGGAGGCTCGCATTAAGGATGACGAGTTCAGGCCGAAGCTCGGCAAAATCGGGTCGCGCGGCTCGAAGGCCGGCAAACGCTATGCCGGCCAGGTTCGTGCGGCGATCAACCGGGCTGGCGGCCGGCCGCAACGCGGTGGTCGCTTCACAGGAAGCCGGACAGGGCGCGGCGGGGCGGCCGCCGCACTGCTGAAATCGCGCGACCGGTATGCCGCCTTCCGCCAGCGCCGGGTGATCGTCAAGGCGCGGGTCGTCAAGCTCGCCGGCAAGGGCGCGGACGGGGCGCGTGCCCATCTACGCTATCTTCAGCGCGACGGGGTCACCCGCGAAGGTGAACCTGGCGAGCTCTACGGCGCCGACAGCGGCCGCGTCGACGGCAAGGCGTTCATCGATCGCGCGGACGGCGACCGCCATCAGTTCCGCTTCATCGTCGCTGCCGAAGACGGCATCGAGTACGACGACCTCAAGGCGCTGACGCGGCGGCTCATGGCGCAGATGCAGGAAGACCTCGGCACGAAGCTCGACTGGGTCGCGGTCGATCATTTCAACACCGGCCACCCGCACAGCCACATCATCGTCCGTGGCAGGGACGACCGTGGCGAGAACCTGGTCATCGCGCGCGAATATATCTCATCTGGCATCCGCGAGCGGGCGGCCGAGCTGGTCAGCCTCGATCTCGGTCCGCGAACCGACCGCGAGATTGAGCTTCGCCTGCGCCGGGAAATGGAGCAGGAACGCTTCACCAGCATCGACCGTCGGCTGCTCAGCATGCGTGATGATGACGGCCTGGTCTCGCCGGGCGGTCCCGACGCCATTCGCCAGACGCTGCACCAGGGACGGCTGCGCAAGCTCGAGCGGATGGGTCTGGCCGCGGAGGTCGGCGCTGGCTCCTGGCGCCTCGACGATGAGCTCGAAGCCACGCTGCGCCGCACCGGCGAACGCGGCGACATCATCAAGACCATGCACCGCGAACTGACCGGCAAGGGGCTTGCCCGCAGGGCCGCCGACTGGGTGATCCACGATCGATCCGGCGAGCCCGTCCAGTCTCTCGTCGGTCGCGTTGTCGCGCGTGGACTGGCCGACGAGATCAATGACCGCCATTACATGATCGTCGACGCCGTCGACGGTAAGAGCCATTGGATCAACATCGGTAGAGGCGAGGCGATGGAAACGATGCCTAATGGCTGCATCGTGCGTGTCGCGCCAAGGAACACCGAGCCGAGGCAGGTCGATCGTACCATCGCCGAAATCGCCGCCGCGCATGGCGGCCGTTACGACGTCGATATGCACCTGAAGCATGACCCATCCGCCACCGAGAGCTTTGCGCGAACGCATGTGCGGCGGCTGGAGGCGATCCGCCGCGCGACCGGCGGCGTCGAGCGAGAGCCGAACGGCACCTGGCTCATCGCGCCGGACCATCTCGATCGCGTCGCGAATTATGAGGGCCAGCGGGCCAGGGCCGAGCCTGTCGTTGCCGACAAGCTCTCCTCAATGGCGCTGGAGCGACAGGTCAGCTTCAACGGCGCCACCTGGCTCGACCGGGAGCTGGTTGCCGATAGACCCGAGCCTTTGCACGGATCCGGCTTCGGCCGCGACGTGAGAGAGGCGCAAGCTCGCCGGCGGCAGTGGCTGATCGCGCAAGGCCTCGCGCATAAAGAACAGGATGGGATCGTCTATCGAGCCAACATGCTTTCGATCCTGCGCCAGCGAGAACTGAACCGTGTTGCTGGCCAACTGTCGGAGGAACTTGGCCTGCCCTATGCCGAAGCGCGATCCGGAGGACGAGTAGAGGGTACGCTCCGCCGCTCCGTCGAGCTTGCCAGCGGAAAATATGCCGTCGTTGAAAAGTCGCGCGAGTTCACGCTGGTGCCATGGCGGCCGGTGCTTGAGCGCCATGTGGGCAAGGAGGTCTCCGGTGTCGTGAGTGGGGAGGGGATTTCATGGACCGTCGGCCGGCAAAGGAGCGGACCTGGTGTTTCGTGAGATGGTGTACAGCTTTTTAGCCAGCGGCGCGGGCAGCCATGCGAGCCCGCGTAGACCTTATGGCCGCACGCCCGCAATCGGTCGCATGGACCTGCCAGGCGGGGCGGCTTTGGAGCGTTCGGACCCGACACGCTGCGTGAGTGGCCAGACTTCGAGCGCTCGAAGATGCGGACTGTTGTCTGCTGGCCGGCGTTATTCCGGCTGGCCTATGACCGCGGCGCAACAGTTCACCGCTGAAGTTGCCACGGGCGAACATCGACAAGAGAAAAAACACCATTGCGCGTTACAAATCGCCGTTGAAAGCGTTTAGGTTGCATGCGCTTCGCCAAGTAAACGGATACCCCAGAAGAGAGCCATGACCACGGCCCGCCATATCGTGACGCTGCTTAAAAGCCACATTGCCGGCGACGAGGATCGTTTCCTCTCTATCGCGATGCAGCTTGCTGCGCATGAGGCACGTCAAGGCCATGGCAAGCTTGCTCAGGAGCTCAAGGATCTGGTCGACGCAGCCAAGAGCAGGGACGCCCGGATTGCCAAGAGCAGTCGGCCGGTTCCCCTTTTTCAGCCAAAGGGCGAACTCGCAGGCCTCCTGCATGTGCGCTATCCGGACCTGCGACTGACGGACATGATTTTGCCGGACAGTCTGCGCTCGCGCCTGCACCGCGTGCTGGGAGAGCAGCGCCAACAAGCAAGCTTGCGCGAGCACGGGCTTGTTCCCCGTCGCAAACTGCTTCTGGTCGGCCCGCCAGGATCAGGCAAGACGATGACCGCATCGGCATTGGCCGGGGAGCTTCATCTGCCCCTTTTCATGATCGTCCTCGATGGTTTGATCACCAAGTTCATGGGAGAGACTGCCGGAAAGCTGCGGCTTGTTTTTGATGCAATGCAGGCGACGCGGGGCGTCTACTTCTTTGACGAATTCGATGCCATCGGCGCGCGTCGAGGCGAACGCCAGGATGTTGGCGAGATTCGGCGCGTGCTGAATTCGTTTCTGCAGTTTCTCGAGCAAGACGACAGCCACAGCCTGATTATTGCGGCAACAAATCATCCCGAGCTGCTCGACAGAGCTTTGTTCCGCCGTTTCGACGATGTCATCGAATACGCCGTGCCCGATCGGCCGATTATCGAGGCGCTGCTTCGGGCTCGACTCGACCGCTTCGACACCAGAGGGCTTGCCTGGAACGAGGCGATCTCTCAGGCAGAGAGACTGTCGCAGGCCGAGATCACCCGCGCGGCCGACGACGCTGCAAAAACCATCATATTGCGGGGGGGGAAGCGGATCACCTCGGAAGCGCTCATCGACGCTCTGAAGGAACGCCGGCAGGCTTCGCTGTCTGAGTAGCGACAGCACAGATCATAATGGCAGACGATTTTCCGCGCGACCGCGCCCATATCCACCTTCGCAACAACGGCATTCGGGAAGCCTATCGGCGGCCCAACCAACTTATACATGCACCGCCGCTGCCGGCGCGTGATCGGGCGTCGCATGCTGCGGCCTTGACGCAATCCATCGAACAAGCGGTCGAAAGTGCACGCCAGCAGATTGCGGCGCGTGACCCCCAGCTGTCGGTCGGCACGCCTGGCTTTTACCTCGAGATCGATCTGCCCATGTCCGGACGGGCGGCCCTCGACCAGTTGGCCGATCGTCGCCGGCACATGGAGCTGGTCGCCGTCCATGAGCCAACTCAACCCGGTGCTCCCATCACAGCGTCGGTGTTCCTGCCGCAAAGCGCGCAAGCCTATTATTTGCGGAAAGTCGAGGCGTATCGAGACGTTGACACTGACCGCGGCAGACCGCGCAACGAGCCGCTCGTCTCCCGCATGGAGACAGTCAGGCTGGCGACTGCACGATCGTTGTTTACCGACCACGACGACCTCTTCCCCCAGGCCGCTGACGAGCAGGTGTGGTGGGAAGTCTGGCTGCGCGACGGTCGCCGCGAGAACTTCGAGCACATTGCCGAAGCCCTGAACATCACTTTGCGCACGCATGCGGTCAGGTTTCCGGAGCGGGTGGTCATGCTGGCACTCGCCAGCACGGCAATGCTCGACCGCATGATTGCGCACAGCGATGTCGTCGCCGAGCTGCGGCGCGCGAAGGATACGCCGTCCTTCTTCATGGGCCTTGGTGGCGCGGAGCAAAGGGACTGGAGCGACGAGCTTCTCGGGCGCGTCAGACCGCCTCAATCCGATATTGCGGTCTGCATTCTCGACAGCGGCGTACGTCGCACCCACCCGTTGATCGAACCCGCACTTGCCGTTGAAGACTGGCACACCGTCAAACCGGCATGGGGCAGCGACGACACACCTGCGTGGAGCGGCCACGGGACGCGAATGGCAGGTGTCGGCCTGTACGGTGATCTGGTCCCGCTCCTGGTCGGAGGCGATCCAGTTCCATTGCCCTTTCGGCTGGAGAGTGTCCGTATCCTTCCGCCAGAAGACGAGGCAAACGATCCAGAACTCTATGGCGCGATCACCGCGGAAGCGATCGCCCGCGCCGAGGTGCAGGCGCCGGAGCGCCGCCGCGCGATCGCAATGGCTGTGACAAGCGCCAGTCCGGCGCGTGGAAGGCCCACATCGTGGTCTGCCGCTATCGACCAACTCTGTTTCGAAGAGGAGCAGCGACGCTTGATCGTTCTCTCTGCCGGCAACATCGGCGATGACCTCATGCCGGCCGAGCATTTGACGCGCAACGATCTGGAAGCAGTCGATGATCCTTCTCAGGCCTGGAATGCGCTGACGGTCGGCGCTTTCACAGAAAAGGTCGATATCATTGACACCGACTTTGCGGGCTACGCTCCGATCGCGCCGGTCGGCGAGCTCTCGCCGCGCAGTCGCACTTCGGTCGTTTGGGACAGGCAGTGGCCGGTGAAGCCCGAGGTCGTCTTCGAAGGCGGCAATCTCGCCCATGACGGTGTGTTGCCTGGCGAGCCGATCGACGATCTGCAGATATTGACCACTTTCTATCGACCCGAACTGCGCCACTTCACCACCCTCGGAGATACGAGCGCGGCAACGGCCCATGCCGCACGGATGGCGGGACTGATTCTATCAGCGCGCCCCGAGCTGTGGCCTGAAACGGTTCGCGCCCTGATCGTCCACTCGGCCGAATGGACTCCGGCGATGCGCGCACGCATCGATGCGTGCAACGGAGCGAAGGGCGAGATCCAGGCGCTCGTGCGGCGCTATGGTTACGGCGTGCCAGATCTTGGGCGCGCGCTTCTGTCAACGGTGAACGACCTCACGCTTATCGTTGAAGATGAGCTTCAGCCTTTCCAGCGCGAGGGCGGCGCGGCTGCCAAAACGCGTGACATGAAGCTGCATCGCCTGCCTTGGCCGAAGGAGCAGCTCGCGGCGCTCGGCGCTGCCCAGGTCGAGCTCCGCGTCACGCTGTCCTATTTCATCGAACCCAACCCCGGTGAACGCGGATGGACCCGCCGGCATCGTTACGCGTCCCATGGTCTTCGGTTCAGAGTAAAGTCAGCGACCGAGACAGTCGACGAATTCCGAGCCCGCATCAATCAGGCCGCTCGGGACGAGGAGGAAGGGGCGCCTGCTGGAGGCGGAGAAGAGTGGCTGCTCGGCACCTTCCGCGATCGCGGCTCGTTGCACGCCGATTTCTGGTCGGGCAGCGCCGCCGATCTCGCCGAGCGTGACGCGATCGGCGTGTTCCCGGTCGGGGGCTGGTGGAAGGAGAAGCCTTACCTGGAACGCGTCGACGCTCTGGCTCGGTACGCCCTGATTGTGACGATTCGGGCGCCTGGGGTCGATGTTGACATCTTCACACCCGTCGAAGCAGCCCTGACTGTCGAGACGTCGGTCGAGACCTGATGCAGCACTGTCCAAACCGGCCAACAACGGAGGTTTGACCAGCCTCTGGTGCCATGGCGGCTGGTGCTGGATCATCACGTCGGCAACAGGGATCATGCGCGGAGGACGATAGGCCGCCAAAGGAGCGGGCCAAGCGTGTCATAATGGCGCCCATGGTCACGCCCACAAGCCGCGCCCCCTGCGTCTACAGAGAGGTGCGCGTCTGCTTAGGCGGCCGAGACATCGCTTACCTGATCAACGCGCTCGCCGTATTTGCGCCTGTAAGCGGCAATGAAATCGTCGTCGCTACAGATGCAGCGGCCGCTGGAGTCCTTGGCCTTCGGATCGTGCAAGTGAGAGCCAAGGGGGCGCAGAAGATTCACCCGAGTGCTCGTCGTCGGGCTCATGGGAAACCCCGCACTATGTTTGACCAAATCCGCGGCAAGCATAATCCCGGCAAGCACCGACTGAAAGGCCATCGGAACCACAGTTCGAACGCGGCGACTTCCTTCGCTAAGCTGGAACACCAGACCGCCGCAGATAGCCTGCTGATAAAAGGAGCGCAGGGGCTGGCCAACAAACGGGGCTAGCGGTTCAAACGGCACAGCCATCGCTGTAGCCACGCGAACTACAAAGTCGTTGGGAACTCCGGCATTGGTCTGCAGGAGCGTTTTCACCTGCTCGTGTGCTTCCGGTATTCCGAGTTCCTCGGCAATCAGCTGGTGCTCGTCCTTGGATTTTCCGGATGGCAGGTACATGCAACAAAGGCAAGCCTGGCCGTCATCGAAACCATGCCGGGAGATACCGAGATCGTGCTCCTGCGTCCAAGCGTTTGCGATCCATCGCGGCAGTGCACCTTGGACAGCCAGACGGTCGGCGGCGGTGTCAAGCGCCACACCCACTTGGTCGAAGACCCAATTGCCCCGGCGCGCAACATATTCTGCCCACGTCAGAGGGTGCGCCTCGACCTCAAGGGCAGTCGATCTAAGGGCGGTGGCTGCAAGAACCGCTTTGGACATACCAATCTCCGCCTGGCCAGCCAATGCGTAGCGCTGCAGGTTTGAGAGTTCGATCGCTTCGTGATCGATTACATGCAGACGACCTTTGAGATCGGGTTGTCTCGCTAGCGCCCAAAGCGAGCCATGGCCTATCGCACCGAGCCCAACGAGGTGGGTTTCGCCAAGGTCGACTGGGAAGTCGATCGGGCCAGGCTCTCCGGCTTTGGTCTTGTCGTAGCTGCATAGCGAGAGGTCGATGGTTTCGTCCAACTCGGCGCCGGTCAACTGGGCAGCGAAGATAGTTCGAAAGACGTTGGCGGCGCCGAAGCAACTGGCGGCGCCAGCTCCATAAGGCAGCAGACTTGGGCCAGAGCCCACCGGGTCCGTACGCGACAGCTTTGCCGCCCAACCGTCCGATCCCACGAAAAAGATCGGGCACCGGAGTGATGGGCGCGTTACCCCTGCAACGACGCAGACGGTGGCAGACTTGCCGGAACGCCGGATGCCGACTTTTGGATTGATCGACTTTGCCAAGCGCTCCAGCGCTTGGGCTTGAGAGCTCGCCGCGCTGTCCAGCGGGAGTATCGCCAGAACCGGGTAGAGCCTAGCGAGCAATCTCACCGCAAGATCTAGTGTCGCCTGGCCTTCGGCGCAGGAAGCGGCCTGATGGTCGAAGGCGACTGCCACGACCTGCTTTTCAAGAGCTGCTTTGAAGTCTCCCAGATGAAAATCGGCCAGGACCTGAGATGCCGCCGTGGCGGCGCGATCGATGAAGTTAGCGAATGCCATTGTTCAACTCGATATCATGATCATTCGCGACAGTGCCGCGGGAGGGAGCGCATTCCATTTGGCCTTTTCGTCAAGCCGATAGGCGGCGACCCGAGCAAAATCGAAAGGCTCGCGGGCGAAATTCGGCACGACCAGCGACAGACACCCAACCGTGGTAGCAACCGCATAAGCGTCGTCCGTCGTCGAATGGTAGGCGCGGCCCGGATGGCTGTGAATCTGGGCCAAGAGTTTCAGGCCGCTTTTGTAGAGCCAGACATTGAGCCGGTGCAGTTCTTCGGCCGCAACGATCACGCAAACGCCATCGTTTGTCCGAATGTGACGCTGCGCCGGGATAACCGTCTCTGTTACGGCAAAGTGCCGCTCTTGCTGAACGCCGACCCAGAGCGCCATCCCCTCATTGCCCTCGCGACCAACTGAGCGCAGATGCCCATGCGTGGTCGAGATGCAGCCGCGCGGGAGAGTCACGATCGTTACATCTCTCAAACCAGTCATTCTTGTATCGCCTGAGGGGATACCACCATTCCTACGATTGTCGGTTGGAGTTGAATCTGCAACTGCTCTATAGGAACGATTCCGTACTTGATGATCTTGTCCAGGATGAAGGCCAAACAGCCTTCGCCAGAACCCCGATGAAGCAGCCATGGATCACCTGAATGGGCTGGATTGTCGTGGTATTCCCGGACGCCCGCCATGCACAGGAATGGTTCGTCCTCGGGACTGTTGGCCTGGATGAAGTCCGTCAGCGGCACGGCGTTCTGCTGGATGAGAGCTCCTATCATCTCCGGCGGCGTTCCGGGCAGCGGCGGACGTCTAAGCATTTTCAGGTATAGATCTTTCCGGGCAATCGGATGACGCGTAAACGGATCGACGAAGACCACGGACGGTGGTCTTAAGTCGTAGTCGGTGAAGTCGACCTCGCTCGCTGCGCTGACCACCCGTGGCTTTAACTTGGGGCTGGCGAAAATGAAGAAAGCGCGCGGAAAGGTCGCCTCGATCAAGAAGCAGCCCTGAGCCCGATAGACATCAGCATATGGCCGGAACCGGCCGATCTCCCGATCAAACTTCGCTCGGGAGACCTCCGGATCCACACTTTGGTGTTTAGGCACCTGCGACGCCCGCCTTCAGGCTGAGGAACAGGGTCACAGTATTCGGGAAACCGAAGTCGCCAAGCTTCTTGTCGACATCGAGCAAGTTGCCGGCCTCATCCTTGAATTCCCAATTCTCGGCTGGTTGGGCGACATTCTGCGTGTTCTCAAGGGCTTTGGTACGAATGACGTGAAGCGGCTGGTTGGGATTGGCTTCGACCTGCGTGGGCTGGCCGTTCACCACCACCGTGATCTCGATCTTGCCCGGTCCGCCGCCGTGATTATCGCCCTTACCCGAATCCTTCGACATTGTCCTACTCCTGTGGCTTGCCAACCGCCCCACGCCCTGGCGCCCACCTGCGAGTGAGACCGGCGGTCTTCAATCGTTCACCCGGCGCCACGGCCGCGAGTACGCGAAAGACAGGGGATAAGCTACCGAATCGGTGCTTGCTTTCTTTTATGGGTGACTTGAGCCGCAAGTAAATGGTCTCAAATTGCTCCTCACAACTATAATCGATTAGAGCAATGCAAAAATATTGGCGACACGCCTATTCATCTGCTCTCTCACTCGCCTGCTCCGTGCTTGGCAAGGGGAGCTTTGACTGCGTCACGCGTCCCCCAAGCAGCCGATTGCGCCGGCAGCGCCGTAGGAACCGTCGTTCAGAGTCTTCACCACTCAAGCAGCCGCATGGATGCAGCCGACGCTCGTCTCCACAAACAGCGCAAGTGGTGCCTTGTTGGATAAGGTCGCCTCGTCCCTGGTGCAGCATCTGTCGGAACGGGTCCGCTGCGAGACCATGCCTCATCATCGCCCATGCGCAGCAGCCGGCGGTCGATGCTCGTAAGGCGTTCTGCTCATTTCGTGGCGAAGGCGCTGCTCGACTCGCGGACATATGCGGGCACCGAGGCGGAGGCTGACCAGTCGGCGCCGCGTTCGCGGATGTCGCTTGCAATGTGCTCGCGTGCGTTTGCCGCCGGCGACCTTGCCGTCCTCGCCTGCTATGGCGAGCCGGCGCAAGCGGATTGCTCGATACTGCCGGCGAGGCTGCGGGCCGGTCCTAACGGCCGTTCACAAGAGCTTGCATCAGCAACTGGCAATCGGATCGATAACTTCGCGATCGCCGTTATGGCGCGGAGATGCGGTCTCGCCGGGTTGTGGCTGGCGCTTCGTTGTGGGCGGCGCGTCGTAGCCGAGGGAGCAGGGGCGGCGCCATGATCCAGACCGAACGCGCGCTGCAGCAGGTGCTTGAGTGGGGGCGTGCCCTGACCGGTTTCGCGGATGAGCATGCTGAGGAAGCGGTAAGGGGCGGCCAGTATATCCTGCAACGCATTCACCCGAGCCTGCGCGACACCAGCGCCCGCACCGGCCGCGATCCGCAGGACGAAACGCTGATCGTGGCGTTCTATCGCGAACTGGCGCTGCTGTTCTGGCTAGACGATTGCAACGACGTTGGCCTGATCGCGCCGGAGCAGCTCGCCGCCCTGGAGCAGGCGCTGGGGCACGGCGTACCGTGCGTGCTCTCCGGATTCGAGGGCTGCGCTCAGCTGCGCGCTTCGCTGGCTGCGCTCGCTTACGATCGTCACGACTATGCTCGGCTTCTCGACTATACCCGGTGCTACTGCGCGGCGCTGCGCGCCGGACACGCGCAGGCGGCAGGGGCGCGACGCTGGTCTTACGCCGAGTACCTGCACAACGGCATCGATTCGATCGCTTACGGGACCGTGTTCTGTTGCCTGTCGCTGCTGTGGGGGCTGGACATGGCGACCTTGCGCGCGCGTCCAGCGTTTCGCCAGGTCCTGCGGCTCATCTCAGTGATAGGGCGCCTGCAGAACGATCTGCATGGACGCGACAAGGACAGGTCGGCCGGCGATAACGCGGCGATCCTGCTTCTGCAGCGCTATCCGGCTATGCCTGTGGTTGAGTTCCTCAACGACGAGTTGGCCGGCCATACGCGCATGCTGCACCGGGTGATGGCGGAAGAATGCTTTCCCGCGCCGTGGGGACCGTTGATCGAGGCGATGGCGGCGATCCGCGCGCAGTACTACCAGACTTCGACCAGCCGCTATCGCAGCGACGCTGCAGGGGGAGGCCAGCGTGCGTCGGCCTGGAC
>NZ_RZQI01000471.1:0-4599 GCF_003998335.1 Mesorhizobium sp. M7A.F.Ca.CA.002.05.1.1
ACATAGAGGCTCTCATGGCCGGCGTCGCGATCGGCATTTGCCTTGTTGAACAGGCTGGCGAACCGTTCCCTCAGTGGCTGAAGTTCGGGCGGGAAGGGGTCTTTCCCCTGTGAAAACAGTTTCGCCATCACCTCGGCCGCGATTACGGTCGCGGCAAAGTCGCCCTGTTCTTCGAGAACCTGCTGAAGCAGCGTTTCACCGGCGTATTCGAGCAGCATGCTGTGGCCGTCGCGGCCGAGCAGACGCACCGCGCCTTCGCCGCTCCGCCAGGCGAGATAATGCTCGCCGCGCAACTCGTCGGCGACATCGTCGAAAGGCTTGAGCGCCTTGACGATCGCCGGCGACCCGTCTTCGCGCAAAACCTTCCAGATGCGGCTCGAAAAGGTCTCGGCAATGAGTTCGGGCGCGCTGACTTTCCAGCGCGCCGGAAAGGCTGGCGTGTCCATCAGAGGCCGAGCATCAGGTCCATGTTCTGCACGGCGGCACCGGAGGCACCCTTGCCAAGATTGTCATAGACCGCCAGCAGCAGGGCCTGCGCCCGTTTGTCATTGGCAAAGACATAGACCTTCATCCGGTTGGTGCCGTTGTAGACCTCGGGATTGATCTCCGGCATGCGCTCCGAATGCGCATAGGGCGCCACTTCGACCACGCCGCCCTTGATGGCGGCGAAATGGTCGGCAATCGCCGCATGCAGCTCCGCACCGGTCGGCACATGGTCGAGGCCGCCAAGCTGCAACGGCACGACGGTGATCATGCCTTGCGCGAAATTGCCGACCGCCGGCTGCATGATCGGATCATGCGACAGCCTGGCATAGGCCCTCAATTCCGGCACGTGCTTGTGCTGAAGCGTGAGGCCGTAGGGCAGGAATTCCGAGGCTTCCTCGCCCTTGGCGACATAGTCCTCGATCATCGGCCGTCCGCCGCCCGAATAGCCCGAAATGCCGTTGACGGTGATCGGGAAATCCGCCGGCAGCAGGCCTGACGTGACCAGCGGCCGTAGCGTGGCGATCGGTCCCTGCGGCCAGCAGCCTGGGTTGGCGACGCGTTTTGCCGAGGCGATCGCCTTTGCCTGGTCCTTGTCCATCTCGGCGAAACCATACGCCCAGCCTTCCGCCACGCGATGCGCGGTCGACGCATCGATGACCTTGGTGGTGTCGTTGGCGATCAGCGAGACGCTTTCCTTCGCCGCGTCGTCAGGGAGGCACAGGATCGCGACATCGGCGGCGTTGAGAAACTCGGCGCGCGCCGCCGTTTCCTTGCGGCGTTCGGTCGGGATGGACATGATCTCCAGATCACTGCGCTCGGCAAGCAGCGCCCTGATCTGCAGGCCGGTGGTGCCGTGTTCGCCGTCGATGAAGATTTTCGGTTTCATGGGTTGATCAAATTCCCTGATATTTCAAGATTATATGCCCTGACCTTGAATCACTGCGGCACCATTGTGGTTGCCGTTGTTCAACTCTTCAAGCCGGGCCTTTCGCTCAGCCAGCAGGCCGAGATATTGCATGGCCACCATCGAGCCGGCGATCGCCGTTATATCGGCGTGATCATAGGCCGGCGCAACCTCTACGATGTCGGCACCGACAATATCGATCTGGTTGAGTTGGCGCAGCGTCGACAGGATCTTCGCCGAGGACGGCCCGCCGGCAACTGGCGTGCCTGTGCCAGGCGCGTAGGCCGGATCGAGGCAGTCGATGTCGAAGGTGAGGTAGGTCTTCTTGCCGCCGGTGCGGTCGACGATGGCGTAGGCGATATCGGACGCCCGCATCTCCTCGATTTCATGGCCATGGAGGATCTTGATGCCGAACGTGTCGGGTGCATGGGTGCGGATGCCGATCTGGATCGAGCGGTCGGGGTCGATGATGCCTTCCTTGACGGCACGGCCGACGAAGGATCCGTGGTCGATGCGCTTGCCGTCGTCCGGCCAGGTGTCCTGATGGGCGTCGAACTGCACCAAGGCGAGCGGACCATGGACGGCGGCATGCGCCTTGAGCAGCGGCCAGGTGACGAAATGATCGCCGCCGAGCGTCAGCAGGAAGGCGCCGGACTTCAGGATCTTGGCCGCTTCACGTTCGATCGTGCCGGGTGTCTTCTGGTGATTGCCCGAATCGAGCAGGCAATCGCCATAGTCGACCACCGCCAGATGCTCGAACAAATCGCGTGAGAACGGATATTGCGGGTCGTTATCGAGGATCGCCGAGGCGCGGCGGATCGCCTGCGGCCCGAAGCGGGCGCCGGGCCGGTTGGTGACGGCGGCATCGAAGGGAATACCCCACACCACAGCATCCGCGCCCTTCACGTCCTTGGTGTATTTGCGCCGCATGAACGACAGCGCGCCGGAGTAGGTCGGCTCGAACGCGGCGCCCGTTTTGGAACGGGCGGTGAAGGCGTTGTCGATGTTGTTGTTCGCCATTACGGATCCTCGTTTTTCATCGGGTTGCAACAACTACAGAACCGGCACGGAAGATGCCAGTCACAGCTTGGCGAGACGGAATGGCGCTGCCCGAGTGCCACGGCAAGACAGGATTGTATCATCATGACGCAGACCGCGTTTCTCAACCCCACCCGTGCCGCGGCGTCGACCCGCACCGGCACGGTCGCCGGTGAACGCTTCCTGGTCCTCGATTCGTGGCGTGGCATCTGCGCGCTTCTGGTGGCGCTGTTTCACTTCCCGACCGGTTCGACGATTTCGCAAAGCGCCTTCATCGGTTCGTCCTACCTGTTCGTCGATTTTTTCTTCGTCCTTTCCGGTTTCGTCATCGCCAGCAGCTACGGCGATCGGCTGAACCAGCCGGAACAGGTCGCGCGCTTCGCACTGGTCCGTTTCGGCCGCATCTACCCGCTGCATCTGCTCATGCTTGCCGCCTTCGCCGGCTTCGAGTTGCTGCGGCTGATGCTGCCGCAATTGCACGGCACCGGGGCTGCCCCCTTCAGCGGAGGCTTCGACCTCGGCAGCCTGCTTGCCAATCTTCTTCTGCTCCAGGGTGTCGGTTTCGAGGATCAATTGACCTGGAATGCGCCAAGCTGGAGCATTTCGGCCGAGTTCTTCGCCTATCTCCTGTTTGCCGGCGTGGTCTTCGTCGCCGGTGCGCGCGCCTGGATATGGTTCGTCGCCGCCGCCGTCACCGCGCCGCTGTTCCTGCTCGGCTTCTCGAATCATCATATGGATGTGTCCTTCGATTTCGGCTTCATCCGTTGCCTGTACGGCTTCTCGCTCGGCGCCTTGCTGGCCTGGTTTCAGCATGATTCCATTGCAGGGGCGCGACAGGCCCTCGCCAGGAGCGGCCCGCGGATGGACTGGACCCTTGCCGAAATCGTCATGGTGACCGTCATCGTGCTTTTCGTCTCGCTGGCGGGCGGCAATGATTTCGGCATCGCGGCACCCCTGGTGTTCGCGCTGGCGCTGTTCCTGTTCGCCCATGAGGGCGGCTGGATCAGCGTCTTGCTGAGAACCCCGTTCATGTTGACGCTCGGCGCGCTGTCCTACTCGATCTACATGGTCCACATTTTCGTCCAGGCGCGCCTGATCAACATCGCCGGGCTCGTCGAGCGCAAGCTCGGCCTCGGCCTGATGGGCGATTTCATGCTGCGCGGCCAGCCTGCCACCGGCTTCGGCGCCGGCTGGACGGGAGCATTGGCGATCGTCGTCATGCTCGCGGCCACCATTGCCGCCTCCTGGATCACCTGGCGTTTTGTCGAGATGCCGGCCATGGCGTGGTTCCGCCGGCTCTCGAAACGCATCTGACGCGCACTCCCCGCGAACAACCGCTAGCCGGCTTCGTTCACCTGGATGTCACGAGGGTCGCCTATCCCGATCTCGATCCGGCAAGGAGCGATTCTCGATGCGGACCATCTGGCTGAGCCTTCTGTTTTCCTCGGCACTTGTGGCCTTTTCTGACCAGTCATTGGCCGGCGAGACCCGCGCCAGGCAGATTCTTGACCGCTTCGAGCACGCCAACCAGTGGCGCGACCACGTCATGGTGGCCGCGCATCGCGCCGGCAGCATGCAGGCGGGCAAGACGCTCTACGCGGAAAATTCGATTGCCGCCGTGGAGGGGTCGATCGCCATGGGCGCAGAAATCGTCGAGGTCGATATCAGGCGCTCGAAGGACGGTGAGTTCGTCGTCATGCATGACAGCTGGCTCGACCGCACCACCACCTGCAAGGGCGAGGTGGTCAAATACACCCTGGCCGAACTGAAGACCTGCAGGCTGGTGGTCGAAGGCACCGGTGCGGTGACGGGTGAAACAGTCTCGACGCTGCGCGAGATGCTGATGGCGACCAGGGACAGGATCCTCATCAACCTCGACAACAAGCTCGACGTCGGCGACCTCTCGGGCATGATCGCGGTGGCTCGCGATCTCGGCATGGCCGAGCAGGTTATCGTCAAGGAGAATTTGTGGAACCAGAACCGGATCACCACGGTCCAGGCGGCAATGACCGCTATCGGCGGCGGCTTCCAGTTCATGCCGATCATCGCCGATGATGCGGTGCGTGATGCCGGCTTCGCCCGGACGGTCGGCCATGCCTTTTCGCCGCGCGCAATCGAGCTGATCAACTGGCGGGCAGGCGCCGAGACGCTGACCGAGACCGGCGGACCGT
>NZ_RZQI01000472.1:0-4584 GCF_003998335.1 Mesorhizobium sp. M7A.F.Ca.CA.002.05.1.1
GCCCTGGACGCGAGCGCCTGGGTTACCGATGCCGAGCGTGCCGGCGCTGACGGTGCCGCCGGCGCCGTCGGAATCGAAGCGGACATTGTTGAAGGCGATGCCGCCACTGCCGGCGCCCCCGGTCGCCGTATTGCCGGCAAACGATCTGATCGCGATTGAATTCAGGTCGGCATCGATGTTCTGGCCGGTGAACGACGCAGCAAGGCCGGACGCGGTCGAGCTGAGCGTGTTGCCGTCGATCGAAAGCAGAAGCGTATTGGCCGGAGCTCCCGTGGTGGAGAAATCGAGCGCGTTGCCGCCGGCGGCGATGGTGTTGTTCCTGACGAAGAAACTGGAGGCGCCGCTCGCGTTGACGGCAACGCCCGCACCGGAACCGAGATTGCTGACGATCAGGTTCTGGATACCGCCCGTGAAGATGCCGCTGCCTGATGTCGCCAGATTGATGACCTGCGTGGCGTTATTGCTCTGCAGGACCGGCCGCAGCGTGTCGATGCCCGCCGGCGCCGCGATGATCGGCGAATTCTGCACCGTGGTGAAGTGGAACGCCGGCGACGCGCCGGCGCTGGTGTCGACCCCGAGCTGGGAGACATCGATCGCCGCGTCGTTGCTCTTGAAGGCGAGCAGCACCTGTCCGTCATCGAGTTGGAACGACGTCGCGCCGAGGTCGATCGTCGCCTGGCCGCCGTCGACGGTCTTGTCGATCAGCACAATGACATTGGCCGAAGACGTCTGGGCGTTGGCGTAGGTGCCTGGATTGAGCAGACTGCCGTCGCCAAGGGCGGTGGCATCGGCCGTGACATAGTAGACCTTGTAGGAGGACAGGTTCGAAATGTCGCCATCGAAATTGACGTCGTTGAAATTGTAGTCGCCGTTGGTCGGCAAAGTGTCGGTGGCGTGGATGACCTGGCCGCCTGTGGTCTTGATCGACGATTCGGCCGGGCCGGCGCCGTCGCCGAACACGAGCTGGGCGTTGGTGGCGCTGGAGAACTGGACCCCATAGCCTACATTTTCGATCTTGGAGGTCTGTCCCGCCGGATTGTTGTTGACCGTGTCGCCGAGCTGGATCGTGCCGGTGCCGGTCGTGTCGGCCATGTCGATGCCGATCGTGCCGGCAAAACCGCCGCCGTCGACGTCGAAATCGCCAGCGGTGATGTTGCTCGCGCCGAGCGACGCGCCGTTGAGGTCGAGACCGATGGTGTTCGCCGCGCCAAGCCCGATGTTCAGGCTGGCGAAATTCAACGTCGAGCCGAGCGTGCCGGAAATGTCGACACCGCGCGCATTGGCACCGGTGATGCCTAGCAGGTTGACCGTGCCGAGATCGATTACGCCGCCGCTGACATTGTTGAGCGATATGCCGGTCGCCGCGCCATTGACCGAAATCGTATCGAACTTGATACCACCGGCGCCGACCGTCGCGCCTTTCGCCCCGGCGACGACCGCCGTCGCGTCGCCAAGCTTCAGCGCCGTGCCGCCGTTCGTGGTCGTGATGGTGTTGCCGGCGCCGGTGACGCTGACTGTTCCCGAACCGAAGGTGCTGGCGGTGAAGCCGGCGCCGCTGCTGGTGGTGATGACAAGGCCGCCATTGGTGAAGGCGAGAGTGCCCTTGGTCTGCGGGTCCATCACGTACGACGGTGCCTTGACGATGGCATCGTTGGCGCCGGTGTTGAATATCTTCGACGTGCCGGAGAAGGTGACCGTGCCGTTGGCCGAGCCGCCGATGGCGACACCCTCGCCACCGCTGTGATCGATGGTGCTCGAAATATCGTATATGCCTTCGGCATGGCCAAAGAAGTCGAAGGCCGTCGATGACGTGGTGGAAACGACGGAACCGCTCATGTTCAGACGGGTCGCATCGCCCGTGGCGCTTAACACCGCGCCCACACCGACCGTGATCGAACCTTTGTAGGTCAGCGTGGTGAAGGCCAGGTCATTGCCGCCGCCGAGGCTGATAGCCGAGAGGGTGGTGTTCGTGATGCTGGCGCTGCCGTTGATGCCGACGTTGACGGTCCCGCCCTGCGAGCTCTGTATGATGCCGAACTGGCCGCCATCGATGGTCAGGGTGGATCCGGCGACATTGGCGATGTTGACGGTACCAACCTCGGGACCGCCGATATTGAACCCGGCATATTGGACGTCGAGATCGATCGTCCCGGTGAAATTGACCTCTCCGGTGCCACTCAGGGCGTACAGCCAGGCGCCGGTGTATCCAGTATCCCTCAGGCCGCCGATGTTGACATCCCCGACGAGATTGGCGCCCAACAGCGTCACTCCGGCACCGCCGGGGTCGCCGGGAAGGGGGATCGTGGAGTCCGCCGAGATGCTGTCGAAGGTAATGCCGGCGCTGCCGACATTGGCACCATACACAGCAAGCCCGTCGCTGCCGGCATTGATCTTGTTGCCCGCGCCGGTGACGGTAATAATGGTGGAGGTTGCGCCAGCCGGGCCTAAATCGCCAATTGCGACGAAGCCCGCCCCGGCCATTGTCGATATATCAAGGCCGCCATGGGTGAAGTCGATCGTGCTGTTGGTATTGAGTGCCGGGGCGCCTGAGCCGTAATTGCCAATGATGCCCAAGCTCACGCCGTCCGTCGCGCCCGAATTGATCTGCTTGGTCGCGCCCGAGAACGTGATCGCGGCTGCGTCGTTACCGGCAACGACGATGTTGCCGCCGGCGGCCGCATTGGTATCGGTCAGATTACCCGACAGCGTCACCGAGCCACCGGTCATGCTCTGGATCGACGCCGCAGCGCCCGTTCCGTTGCTGGCAATCGTGCCGCCATAGGAAGTCGTCGCGTTGCCGCCGCTGGCTGCGGTCCCCGAGCCGACATTGAACGACGTGCCCGAACCGGTGTTGGTCAGCGTACCGGTGCCGAAGCTTGCGGTGCCGGCCAGGTTCTGCAGGTCGATGCCGCTGCCGGAAGCGAAAGTCGCACTTGTCGAGGCGAAGTTGATACCGGCCGTGATGCCGTCGAGCGCCACCGCCTGCGCGTTGGTGGCGTTGATCGTGCCGGTCGTGACATTGACCGTGCCGCCGCCGCTGGCGCTGAACGCCGTCGCGCCCGATGTGGTGATGTCCAGATCGGCGAAGGTGACCGTAGAGCCAGCGTTGTTGGTAAGCGAGGCACCATTGCCGTTGACTGTGACCTTGTCGGTGAAGTTGATCGTGCCGCCGGTGCGGTTGGCGATCGAGATGCCGCCGCCGGTCAGCGTGCCCGCCGGTCCGCTGTTGGGCAAGGTGCCGCGCGTGACCGTGATGTTGCCGGCGCCGCCATCGACGTCGAGCAGCGTGCCGGCGACGTTGACGTTGTTGTCCGTGATCGACAAATTGGTGTCGAGGCCGGCGACCTTGAACGCCGTCTGGCCGGTGGCGACATTGCTGACCGTGACGCCCTGGATAACGATGCCGCCGACATTGCTGAAGCCGCCGGCATTCTGGTCGATGGTGAAGACCGAACCGCTGCCGCCGGTGAAGTCGAACGCGGTGTCGCGCACCTGGTTGCTGCCGAGCAGCTGCAACGTATCGCCGCCCGTGCTCTTGACCACGCCCTCATTGCCGGTGACGTTGCCGCCGGTGGCGCCGAGATTGCCCTGGACATTGATCGGCTGGATGGTGCCGGAGGTGATGATCGAACTGCCGTTGCCGAAGCCGGTGATCGACTGGCCCGAATCGAGCGTGAACGGCGTGGCGCTCAGATCGACCGTGCCGACAAAGGCGAAGGTCAGTGTGCCGGTCATGGCATCGGCCTGAGCGGCCGTGACCGTGGTCACCGCGGCGCTGAGCCCGTTGGTGCCGGCAGCGATCACGCCACCGTCCTGGGAAATCATGACGACCCCGCCGACCGCGCTGGCCAGATTGGCGCTGCCGGTGAAGGCGACATCATCGAAATCATAATTGCCGAGCGTCGGATCGAGCCCGATCGTGTTGACCGTGTAGCCGCCACTGGCCGCTGTGATCGAGGATTGCAGCACAGTCGCGTCGCCGTCGCCGAAGGTGAAGTTGGCGTTGGCCGACGTCGCCGTCGTGCCGCCCGACGACAGTTCGACGCCGACACCAGCATTGGAAATGCTGGAGCCCTGCAGAAAGGTGATGGTCTTGTTGCCCGTCGTCGATGACAGGTCGATGCCGCGCGAGGTGAGGTCGCCGGTGCCGGTGATCGTTGTCACGCCGAAATCGGCCGTGGTCGATGAACCGCTGAAGTCGATGCCGGTCTGGTTGGCGCCGGAGCCCATCGTCACATTGGTTGTTCCAAATGTGACATCGGCATTGGTCAGGGCGAAGTTGATGCCGGCTGGACCGACGGTCGAACCCATCGTCACGCTGGTGGTGCCGAAGGTGACGGCGCCGGCATTGTTGGTGATGTCGATGCCATTGCCCGTGGCACCCGACACGGTCACCGCCCCGAAGGTCGCCGATGCGGTGCTGGCGACATTGGCGACGGCCAGGCCGGTGGCAGTGGCGCCGGTGATCGACAGCGGAGCTGTGACGTTCAGCGTCGCGGTTCCGGCAAGGCCGGTGACGACGGCGCCACCGCCGCCCGTCGCAGACAGCGTCGAGCCGATGAAGCTGATCGCGCCGCCGACCGG
>NZ_RZQI01000473.1:0-4583 GCF_003998335.1 Mesorhizobium sp. M7A.F.Ca.CA.002.05.1.1
GTACAAGAGCCGCACCGATCTTTTGACCATGGTCTTCGATGAAGGCACCGCGGTCGCCGGCGTGTTCACGAAATCGAAATGCCCTTCGGCGCCGGTCGATTTCTGCCGGCAGAATCTCGGCGCAGGCAAGGCCCGGGTGCTGGTCGTCAATTCCGGCAACGCCAACGCCTTCACCGGCAAGAAAGGCCGCGAGTCGACCGCGCTGACCGGCGAGGCGGCGGCGAAGGCGGCCGGCTGCACGGCAACGGAGGTTTTCCTGGCCTCGACGGGCGTCATCGGCGAGCCGCTCGACACCAGCAAATTCAGCCACCTGCTGGCCGGGCTGGTCAGCAACGGCAAGCCCGGGCTGTGGACCGAGGCGGCAAAGGCGATCATGACCACGGATACCTATCCGAAACTGGCGACTGCGACCGTCAAGCTCGGCGATACCGAAGTCACCATCAACGGCATTTCCAAGGGCGCCGGCATGATTGCGCCCGACATGGCGACGATGCTCTCCTTCATCGCCACCGATGCGCCGATCGCCGCCCCCGTCCTGCAGGATCTGTTGTCGCGCGGCACGGCCAAGTCCTTCAACGCGGTCACCGTCGACAGCGACACGTCGACCAGCGACACGCTGCTGATCTTCGCCACCGGCAAGGCCGCCAAGCGCGGCGCGCCGGAGATAACCGATCCCAAGGATGCCCGTCTCGGCGCGTTCCGCCGGGCGCTCGGCAAGGTGCTGAAATCGCTGGCGCTGCAAGTGGTGCGCGACGGCGAGGGCGCCCGCAAGCAGGTCGAAGTCACCGTCACCGGCGCCAAATCGGCGCGCTCGGCCAAGCGCATCGCGCTGTCCATCGCCAATTCGCCGCTGGTCAAGACGGCGGTCGCCGGCGAGGACGCCAATTGGGGCCGCGTCGTCATGGCCGTCGGCAAGGCCGGCGAACCCGCCGATCGCGACCGGCTGTCGATCTGGTTCGGCGACAACAGGCTGGCGCATGAAGGCGAGCGCGACCCCGGCTACTCCGAGGCCGCGACGTCGGCCTACATGAAGCGCGACGACATCCGCATCCGTGCCGATATCGGCATCGGCCGCGGCAAGGCGACGGTGTGGACCTGCGATCTCACCAAGGAATATGTCGCCATCAATGGCGATTATCGGAGCTGACGGTTTTGAGCTCCAGGCATCCGGCAAGCATGCTCGCGATCGTACGCCGCTACGAGGCGGCCGGCTTTCGCGCCTGGCCGGCAGCCGCCGTCCACTATGACGGCACCTGGGTGGTGCGGCTGACCGCCGGCCATCCGGCCAAGCGGCTGAACTCGGTCAATCCGCTCGATCCCGGCGATATCATGCACATGGCCGACCGTATCGGACGGGCCAGCCGCCGTTTCGATGCCTATGGAAGGCCGCTGACGTTCCGCATGTCGCCGCTGTCGGGTCCCGATCTCGCCAGCCATCTCGACCGCGAGGGCTGGAGCCGGTTCGACGAGTCGCTGGTCATGCGGCTGCCGCTGGCCGGCGCGCAGCTCGACGCCGCCATGGACCAGATTCCGCTCAAGGACATCAGCCGCTTCATCGGCGCGTTGCTCAAGGTCAGCGGTTCGGATGTTTCGCTGCGCCCCGGCCTGTCAGAGATCATCGGCGCCATCCAGCCCGAAGCCGGGCTGTTCGCGCTCGAAGATGGAGCCGAGGCGCTGGCGACGCTTATCTGCGTGCATGACGGCGATCTCGCCGGCCTGTTCGAGGTCGCCACCGACAGATCGGCGCGCAACAAGGGCCATGGCCGCAACCTGATCCTGTCGGCGCTGAAATGGGCGCGGCTGCGGGGCGCGCGGGAAGCCTGGCTGCAGGTCGAGGCCAACAACGTGCCGGCGCTGGCGCTCTACCATTCGCTCGGCTTCGAGGAAGTCTATCGCTACCACTACCGCCGGCCGCCGGGTCATGAATAATGTCGTGACCGCCGGCAAACGCCTGCTCCTGGTCGCCGCCTGCGCGCTGGTCGATGCCGACGGCCGGGTGCTTCTGGCGCAGCGGCCTCAGGGCAAGCAACTTGCCGGATTGTGGGAATTTCCCGGCGGCAAGGTCGAGCCCGGCGAGACGCCCGAACAATGCATCATTCGCGAACTGCATGAGGAAATCGGCATCGAAACCGACATTCCCTGCCTGGCGCCGCTCACTTTCGCCAGTCATTCCTACGACGATTTCCACCTGCTGATGCCGCTGTTCATCTGCCGCCGCTTCCGCGGCATCGCCCATCCCAGGGAAGGGCAGGCGCTGAAATGGGTGCGGCCAAAGCAGATGCGCGACTATCCGATGCCGCCGGCCGATGCGCCGCTAATCCCGTTCCTCATCGATCTTCTCTGAGGCTCGCGTCCGGTCGGTTCCTGGTCGAGGCGTGTATCAGCCAGCGTTAATGGAAGATTTATCTCGTCGTGAAAAATTGAAGCATGGCCGTTCGCGGCCGAGCCGTCGATTTGCCGGGGAGCGATAGCATGAGCCTAGACAGGGATTGGGACTCGATCCGGCCCGAGCGCGGTTTTCGCGCCGCCGATGCGGGCATGGGCATATTGCGCATCACGCTGCTGTTCGGTTCGGCCGCGGTGGCGCTGGCGCTGATCGCAACCCCCTTCCTCGACAGCCAGACACGCTCGCTGTCGGCCCGTGATGGTTTCGGCGGGCTTGACATGGCGGCGACAGGCTCGATCGGCCATCGCGAAACCTACACGCTGCGCCGCAGCGTGCTGCAGCCGCAACCGAGCTCGGTCTGCATCATCAGGTCCAATGGCAGGAGCAGCGGCGACTGCTGACATGGTTAAGAGATTTCGGAAAGGCGGCGGTTTCATCGCCTGTTAAGCCTTTGCCGTTAACCTTTCTTAACAGGTCGGCTGTAAGGTCCCGGACAGAGGGGTTGAGGCCATGAAAGCAGTGCTGCTGGGTTTTCTGAACGACGAGACCGGCGCCACGGCCGTCGAATATGGCGTCATCATCGCCGTGCTGTCGCTGGCCATCGTCGGCGGTATCGGTGAGGTCCGCGACGGGATCATCTGGCTGTTCAGCGACAACAACAGCAAGCTTGCGAACGCTTTCGCACCCACGCCCTGATCCGGCTTTCCGCGCCTGCGGGCAGGATCATTGCCCGCCGGGCGCCTCCAGGATTGTTCCCAGCGAGACCTTGGCCGACCCTGGCTTAAGCGGTTTTTGCTGCGATGCGTCGGGCGCCCAGCCGGACATCCAGACAATCGAGAAACTTGCCCTCACGCGGCCGTCGGGGTCGGAAAACCGCTCGGCGTAGATTTCCGCCGCGCGGGCAAACAGCTTGCGCGAGCCCGGCCGCCGGCTGCGATCGGTGAGCGCAGAGGTTTCGCCCATGGCCCGCAGATCCGCCATCAGGTTGAACAGGCTGGCATAGCGCACCGTCACCGTCTCGACGTCGGCGACCGGCAGAGCGAGACCGGCGCGCTGCAGCAGCGCACCGGCATCGCGCACGTCGGTGAACGGGGCGACACGCGGACTGGCGCCGCCGTAAAGCTCGGTCTCGGCCGAAAGCAGGCTTTCGCGCAACTCGAAAAGCGTACCGGCGCCGGCAAAGGCGCCGAGGAAAAGACCATCCGGCCGCAACGCACGGCGGATCTGGATCAGCATGCCGGGGATGTCGTTCATGGCCTGCAGCGACAGAAGCGACACCGCCAGATCGAGGCTTTCCGCTTCGAACGGCACGGTTTCGAGCGGTGCGATCAAGCCGGCGCCGCCACCGCTCAGGAAGGCCGTGTCCGCCTCGACGCGGACGATGTCGGCGACCTTGCCGCTTTCGGCGAGCGTTTCTGCCGCCGCCGGCGTCTGGCAAAACAGCACAGCCGCCTTGCCGAACCTGCGCTCGACGGCGCCCAGCCGGTCGGCAAGGTCCTCGGCCGTGCGGCGCATGAGGAAGTCCGCACCGTCGACCGGATGGGCAAGCGCGCGCCGCTTGTGCGCCAGCCATAGAGAGGTATCCATTATCGGCTGCAACGGGCAGATCCTTTGTTTGTCCACGCTCCGGGATCGTTGATATAGTGGCGCGCAGGAGCAACCACGTGGCCGATCCGATGCCCAAGATCAAGTCCATCGCGATCACGAACCTGGCCCGGTCGGTTGTCGGCTGGCCGGCGCGTATGCTGTTTCCGCCGGTCTGCGCCGGTTGCCGCCGGCATGTCTCGCAGCCAGGCGTGCTGTGCGGCGCCTGCTGGCCGAAGCTCAGGCTGCTGGAGCGGCCATGGTGCCCGGTCATGGGCACGCCGTTCACCCACCATATGGGCGAAGGCTTTCTGTCGGCCGAGGCGATTGCCGATCCGCCGCCTTTCGAGCGGGCGCGGGCGGCGGTCGCCTATTCCGGCGTTGCCCGCCAGATGGTGCAGGGGCTGAAATACCAGGATCGCACGGATCTGGCACCCTGGATGGCGCGCTGGATGGTTCGCGCCGGTGCCGATCTCATCGCCGAGGCGGATGTGGTGGTGCCGGTGCCGCTGCACTGGCGGCGCTTTTTCAGGCGGCGCTTCAACCAATCGGCGGAACTGGCGAGGGCGGTCTCGACGCTTAGTCAACTGCCCTTCGCCCCCTCGGCGGGGCG
>NZ_RZQI01000474.1:0-4582 GCF_003998335.1 Mesorhizobium sp. M7A.F.Ca.CA.002.05.1.1
GACCTGCGCATGGACCTCGAGGCCGATGATGATCTCCCAGTCGCCGGTGGCACCGGAAACAAGGCGCTTGGCGTCGGGTGTGCGGGTGTCGATGAGGGACATTGTGGCCTGCGTATTGGAACTCGGATTATGCATTTACGCATATTTTGGTTTGCAACTTCGCTAGTGCAAACCGCTTCGCGAGACAAGCGCCCAAAAAACACAAGCGCAAAGCCACGGACTGGCCTTCTCAGCCGCTTTCGCCTATAGGACGTCCATTCCAATGGAGAGTGGATGTCCACTTACGCTCAGTCCCGGTAAGGCCCTGACCTCTTGGCGAGGCAGGGCAGAAAACCTGAAACCCCGTGCCGCGAAGCTTCGCGGCGGCGGCATTTTTTGTTTTCCCGGAAAACTCTCACATGGATATTTCGCGCACTGAACAGCGCATCCTGCACCTGCTCGCGCAGGGCGGACGCATTGAAATCGAAAAGAACGACAAGAAGCGGATCGCCTCCGTCAAATGCCTGACCCGCGACGGCTGGCACTATCCGGACGTCGATCTCGACATGTTTCGAAAGCTGAAGCGGAAGAAGGCGGTTTCTTCGTCGGGAGGCGGCCCCTACCGCATCACCCGGCGCGGGCTCGCACTCGTCCGCTCCGAACTCGACAACAGGTAGCCCGCGGTTCCGCCGGTCGGTTCTCCGGCCGGCGGTTCGCCTCACCGTTCAGGCAGTGGCGATATAGGCCCTGATCTGGTCGGCCTCGCGCTCGACATCCTCGATGCGGCGCTTGACCACGTCGCCGATGGACACGATGCCATCGAGCATGCCGTCCTTTTCCACCGGCAGATGGCGGAAACGGCCGCGGGTCATAATCTCCATCACCTCGTTGACGGTGTGATTTTCGTTGCAGATCTTCACCTTCGGCGTCATCGCCGAACGCACCGCGATATCGAGCGCGGCTCCACCTTCCCGGGCGACAACCCGGACGATGTCGCGCTCTGACAGGATGCCGACGATCTTGCGATCGCCATTGGTGATGACCAGCGCACCGATCTTGTGCTCTGCCAGGATGCGGATGGCTTCGCTCAGCTTTTCGTTCGGCCCGAGCGTCAACACGTCATGGCCTTTTCTCTCGAGAATTGCCTTCACCGTCATGGCGTCCTCCTCTGCTTTGCCTGCCGGTTCCTGCCCTGACCGGCCTTCACGTAAGAGTGAACATCGTGCGCCGTGATCGGTTGCATTTCAAGTGCGGTGGTCAGTCGTCTCCCACTCGGGCGCCTGCCATCGCCTGTCGAACCAGCGCAGGCCGAAGAAGCCCGCGACAAAGCCGCCAATATGAGCCTCCCAGGCGATCTGACCATCTACCCCTGGGGCAAACCCGAGCAGGCCGGTGGCGAGATTGATGACCATCCACATGGCGAGGAAGATCACGACACCGCGCAGGCGCAATACGAATGCGATCGGCAGCACAGGGCCGGCGAAGGCGGCCTTGCCGGCCGAACGGTCGGTGCGGAAGCCGAAACGCGCCGCAGCCCCCATCATGCCCGATATCGCACCGGAAGCCCCGACCAGCGGCGCCTCACCATAAGGATGCATCGCCCAGAAAAGCGCGACCGAAGCCAGCCCGGTTGCGGCAAAAAACAGCGCGAACCACAGCGCTCCCAGACGGTTTGCCAATGGTGAACCAAACGCGGCGAGCCACACCATATTGATGGCGATATGGGCAAAGCCGCCATGCATGAAGGCATAAGTGAAGGGCCGCGAAAACAGGAACCAGTCGAAGCCGTATTGCCCGGTGTAGAGAACGGGGATGAAGGCCCCGTCATACAGCAATGTCATCTGCTGGGATTCGCTCAACACATATTGCTGCAACAGGTAGACGACGACACAGATGCCGATCACCGCCAGCACGACGGGCGGCAGGTTGAACACCGGCTCGCGCCGCGGTTCAGGTGCGCCCTCGACCGGGTCGACTTCCGAGGGAGATGCCGGTTCACTCATTTGAAATTGCACTCTGCGGGATTCGGGGCTCGAGCATCTAGATCACCACGGACCGAACCGCAAACCGCGAATCGCCGCGGCGCGAATCAAAAAAGAAGCCGTTCAAGGTTTCCCTTGAACGGCTGGTCGAGCCCCCTGCTCCCCTAAAACTCTTGACTGAAGTGCTGCCGATCGTCGCGAAACGACCGCTTCTGGAGTGGTTTTTGTGTGCCACGGGGCTCGCTTCGATGCAACGTAAACCACTTGTTAACCTTAACGGCCCCGACCCGTGAACAAGTGTTAACGACGCTGGCACGCTTCCTGCTCCGCAACGCATGTAGGTCATCGGAGGGCGCCCTTCTGTTCACCGATGGGACATCAGACGACAGATTGCGCGGAGCAGCATAGTATGAACCAGAATGGATCGATCACGCTGTTCCAATATTGGAACCGCCTGCGTGATGGACGCCCTGCCCCGAAGCGTTCGGAGGTCGAGCCGGCCGACATCAAGTCGCTGCTGGCCGACACCTTTATCCTGGAGCGGGACACGCGCGGACAGGCCGTATTCCGGCTGGCCGGCACCAGGCTTTGCGCCTGCTACGGCCGCGAACTCAAGGGGTTTTCCTTTCCATCGCTGTGGCGCGAGAAGGATCAGCGGCTCGTCTCGCGGCTGATCCATGGCGTCTTCGAGCAGAAGTCGGTCGTGCTCATCAGCTATGAGGGTTTCAGCCGCAACGGGCGCTCCAACAAGTTCGAACTGCTTGCCCTGCCGCTGGACGGCGGTGTCGAAAATCCGCGTTGCCTGGGCGTCATCAGCGCCGTGGAGAAGCCCTTCTGGCTGGGTGCCGATCCGATCACCGACGCGTTGATCGATTCGATACGCGTCATCGATCCGGAGAAGGAGCTTCTCAACAATCGCCCGGCGATCGATGTTCCCTCGCTCGTTCCCGATGAACTTGGAGCACCCGAGACGATCTCGGCGCTCGGCCGGGCGCGCCGCATCCGCCATCTCGTCGTGTTCGATGGCGGGCGCGAGGAATAGTCCGTTTGCGGCCTGATGCACGTCGCCCAAAACTGCGCGGCTGTTTTGGCACCGCGACCTGCAAAAAGGAAACCCCTGGAGCGCCCGCTTTTTCCCTTTGTTAACCCGCTTTGTTGTACTTCTCTGATGAAGTTCCTCGCATCGGCGCGCGGGATGCCAAACGGGGTGTAGGCAGTCATGAGGTCAGCGGCGGTCGACTATGCGCCGTCCCAAGCTGAAAGGCGTAACTTTCAGCGCGTCCGGGTTAAAATCTACGGACGCTTCATGCTGGAAGACCGCACCGAACACCCCTGCCAGGTCGTCGACATGTCACCGGGCAATGTCGCGTTTCGCACCGACCGCATCGGCATGCCCGGCGAAAAAATCATTGCCTACATCGATCATATCGGCCGCATCGAAGGTGTAGTCACCCGCACCTTGCAGGACGGTTTCGCGATGACCGTCATCGCGTCGGATCGCAAGAAGGACAAGCTGGCCGCGCAATTGACCTGGCTCGCCAACAAGCATGAACTCGACCTGCCGGAAGATCGCCGCCACGAGCGCGTCGCGCCGCGCAATCCGACCAGCGTGCTGCAGCTCACCGACGGCCGCCAGTACCAATGCCGTATAATCGACCTTTCGCTCTCCGGCGCCGCGGTCGAGATCGACGTCAAGCCGGCGATTGGCATCCAGTGTGGCCGGTTTTTTGTTTTCGACGCCATGACCGGCATGCTTAGCCCACTCTTGGCGGGCTTGGGAGCCCTCCGCGCACCGAGATTGGCGCCTCAATATGCAAACGAATTAATACTCAAATGATTCAAATTTTACGTTTATTCTACTGGAGTTTTACTCAATATCTACTTCGAGCTTTTGCGTCAAATAAATCCACATGTGGCAATGTCTCCTTCGAACGGGGAGACTACAACAATGAAGAACACGAGGGGCAAGCTGTTGCTGGTGGCAATGGCGATGCAGCTTTCCGCTTGGGGATCAGCATATGCCGCGGGACCGGCCTATATGCACACCGGCGGACGCACCACCCAGCCTGTTGGCCATTATGAGTTCTGCCAGCGCAGTCCTGGCGAATGCAGCGAACGGACCCCGAAGGGTGCGCCGGTCGAACTGACCCGCAAACTGTGGGCGACGATCGTCAACATCAACAATTCGGTCAACACTCGCATCAAGCCGCGCACCGACATGGAAAACTACGGTGTCGAGGAATATTGGGCCTATCCGGCCAATGGCTATGGCGATTGCGAGGATTACGCGCTGGAAAAGCGCCGCGAGTTGATGGATGCGGGCGTGCCGGCCGGCAATTTGCTGATGACAGTGGCGCGCCAGCCGAATGGCGACGGCCACGCGGTGCTGACCGTGCGCACGAGCCTGGGAGAATTCATCCTCGACAATCTCGAGACCAAGGTCCTGTCCTGGACGGACACCGACTACACCTATCTCAAGCGCCAGTCGGACCAGAATTCCGGCGTTTGGGTGACGATCAATGACGGCCGCTCCGACGCGGTCGCCAGCGTCCGCTAGAACAGAGCTCAAGCGCGCCGCGTGAATGCGAGGCGCTTCAGGAGAAACCCGGTCGAGTCCCCAC
>NZ_RZQI01000475.1:0-4578 GCF_003998335.1 Mesorhizobium sp. M7A.F.Ca.CA.002.05.1.1
CGTTGCTGACAGGCTACGACGAGACACCGCCTGCCGGCATGGTCATCCCGGAAGGCACCCACTACAACCCCTATTTCATGTCGGGCGTGTCGCTGAAGATGCCCAACCCGCTGTCCGACGGCCAGGTGACCTATGATGACGGCGCGCCGCAGACAGTCGACCAGTACTCCCGCGACGTTTCCGCCTTCCTGATGTGGGCGGCCGAGCCGCATATGGAAGACCGCAAGAAGACCGGTTTTCGCGTGCTAGTGTTCCTGCTTCTGTTCGGCGCTCTGGTCTATCTCACCAAGCGCAAGGTGTGGGAAGGCGTGGCGCATTGAGCCACACAATCAAGTGATCGCGAAGGGCGCCGAGAGGCGCCCTTTTGCATTTCCGGAGGCTGGTCATGTCACATGGCCGTCACCGCATCCGGCGATCCTGTGCTGCTCTCATCAAAGGATCGCATTCATGAAAAGATACGCATCGATCGCGGCAGGCCTGTTGCTGCTCATCATCGGCTCGGCCGCGCAAGCGGAAGACGCCCAGCCCTTCGTCACCAACAAGGATGTCGACTTGACGATGATCCTGCCGCCGCCGCCGGCAAACGATTCGGCACAGACCAAGGCCGAACTCGGCGAGGTGCTGACGCTGCAGGTGACGCGCACACCGGAGATGGTCGCCAGCGCGGTGGCCGATGCCGAGGAGAATGTCTGGCGCTTTGCCGACGTCATGGGGCCGAAATTCAACAAGGAAACGCTGCCGAAATTCAGCGCCTTCTTCGATCGCGTGGTGGCTACCGAAGGCGCTGTCGTCGATCCGGCCAAGGATGTCTGGAAGCGCCCGCGCCCGCATCAGCTCAGCGATCTCGTCAAGCCTGCGGTCAAGCTGTCGAACTCCGGTTCCTGGCCTTCCGGACACGCCACCGTCGGCACGATGATGGGCATCATTCTGTCCGACATGGTTCCGGAAAAGCGCGCCGAGATCATGGCACGTGCGAGCGAATACGCCCACAACCGCGTGGTTGGCGGCATCCATTTTGCGTCCGATGTCGAGATGGGCAGGATTTCCGGCAGCGTCATTGCCGCGGTCCTGCTCAACCGGGACGACTTCAAGGCTGAATATGAAGTGGCCAGAGCCGAGCTTCGTTCCGATCTCGGCATGTAATCTTTGTCGGCCGGATCAGACGGGAAGGGGCGCTTCAGGCGCTCCTTTTCCGTCTGCGCCAGTGCTGAGGCGGAAGTTCGGCAATTAGTCCGTTGGCATAGCAGCATCAGGTTGATATTCGACGCATCGAACGGTGGCGAGAAGCTCGTCCCGCCATGGCCTTTGGAACTCGATGATGCGGCTCAGCGACTGTCACAACTTTTCCGATTTCCGGCGGATGGCGCAGCGGCGACTGCCGGGGCCGATTTTCAATTACATCGACGGCGCGGCGGACGACGAGGTCACCTACCGCCGCAACACCGAAAGCTTTGAGACCTGCGATCTGGTTCCCAACGTGCTGCGCGGGGTGAGCGAGGTCGACATGTCGGTGACGGTCATGGGCCAGAAGCTGGCGATGCCGTTCTATTGCTCGCCGACCGCCTTGCAGCGCCTGTTCCACCATCAGGGCGAGCGCGCGGTCGCCAAGGCCGCGGCCAAGTATGGCACCATGTTCGGCGTCTCGTCGCTTGGCACCGTCAGCCTCGAGGAGGCGCGCAGCATCAGCAGCAGCCCGCAGGTCTACCAGTTCTATTTCCATCGGGATCGCGGTCTCAACCGGGCGATGATGCAGCGCGCCAAGGCGGTCGGCGTCGAGGTGATGATGCTGACCGTCGACAGCATCACCGGAGGAAATCGCGAGCGCGACAAACGCACCGGCTTTGCCATTCCCTTCAAGCTCAACCTTGCCGGAATGGCGCAGTTCGCGCTCAAGCCGGCCTGGGCGATCAATTATTTCACGCATGAGGGGTTCAAGCTGCCGCAGCTCGACGAGCATGTCGACATGGGCGGCGGCACGATGTCGATCAGCCGCTACTTCACCGAGATGCTAGACCCGTCGATGACGTGGGACGATGTCGCCGAGATGGTCAAGCTTTGGTCGGGTCCGTTCTGTCTCAAGGGCGTTATGTCGGTGGAGGACGCAAGACGCGCCGTCGACATCGGCTGCAGCGGCATCGTGCTGTCGAACCATGGCGGGCGGCAGCTGGATGGCTCGCGGGCGGCGTTCGACCAGCTTGCCGAGATCGTCGATGCCGTTGGCGACAGGATCGACGTCATCATGGATGGCGGCGTGCAGCGCGGCACGCATGTGCTGAAGGCGCTGTCGCTCGGTGCCAAGGCCGTCGGTGTCGGACGCTACTATCTGTTCCCGCTCGCGGCGGCGGGCCAGCCCGGCGTCGAACGGGCCCTTGAGCAGATGCGGGTCGAGATCGAACGTGGCATGAAGCTGATGGGCTGCAGTTCGATCGAACAATTGTCGCGCAAGAACCTCCGTTTCAGGTAATCTCGACCCATGAAATCCTCCCTCGAAGACACATTGCTCGCCGCGATCCGTACCATTCCGGACTATCCCAAGCCAGGCATCCTGTTTCGCGACATCACCACCCTGCTCGGCAATGCGCGCGCCTTCCGCCGCGCCATCGACGAACTGGTGCATCCCTATGCCGGCCAGAAGATCGACAAGATCGCCGGCATCGAGGCACGTGGATTCATCCTTGGCGGCGCCGTCGCCCATCAGCTCTCGGCCGGCTTCGTGCCGATCCGCAAGAAAGGCAAGCTGCCCTACGAGACGGTGCGCGTCGCCTATAGCCTGGAATATGGCCTGGACGAGATGGAGATGCACAAGGACGGCGTTGCTCCGGGCGAGAAGGTGATCCTTGTCGACGATCTGATCGCCACCGGCGGCACCGCGGAAGCGGCGGTCAAGCTGCTGCGCCAGATCGGCGCCGACATCCTCGCCGCCTGTTTCGTCATCGACCTGCCGGACCTCGGCGGCCGCGCCAAGCTGGAGGCGCTCGGCGTGCCGGTCAGAACGCTGATAGGGTTCGAAGGGCATTAGGTTTCTCCCTCGCCCCGTTTACGGGGAGAGGGAAGCGAAGCGAGCAACGCGAGCGGAGCAGGGTGAGGGTAAGTACGACCGTCGAGTTTAAGACACCAACGCTGGCGCCGCCCCTCATCCGCCCTTCGGGCACCTTCTCCCCGTAAACGGGGCGAAGGAAAAAGCTACTCCACCTTCACCAGAACGGCGCTTTCGAACTCGAGCACCTTGTCGCCGGTGGGATTGAAAGCTTCCGAACGCAGCGCGAGAAGCCGCCAGCCGGGGCGTGAGGCGATCGGGCGGTGCGACAGCGCGGTGCGCGTGAAGGTGATGGTTTGCCCGGCATAGACCGGCTTCAGCCATTTCAGGTTCTTGAAGCCGGGCGAGGGGCCGAATTCCGGCACCGGACCGGGACCGCTCCACGCAGCGATCTCGGCGTCCATGCGGTTTTCCAGATTGAGTTTCATCCAGGTCGCGGCCGTGTGCCAGCCAGACGCGCAGAGGCCGCCGAGCACGCTTTTTTTCGCGGCCTCCTCGTCGATATGGAAGATTTGCGGGTCGTACTTGCGGGCGAAGGCTTTGATCGCCTCGGGCTCGAATGTGTGCGAGCCGAGCGTGACGGTGGTGCCGATACGGAAGAACTCGTCCAGTGTCATGCTTGGCTCCCCGCGGCATCGCGGGTGAGGAACATGACCGAGTTCTCGAGCTCGAAGACGCTTTCGCCACGCTGGTTGAACAGCTCGCTGCGCATGGTGACGAAGCCGAGTTGCGGCTTCGATTTCGACAGGCGCTTGGCAACAACCATCAGGGTGCCGGTCAGTTGGTCGCCGGCCAGGACCGGTTTCTTCCATTTGACCTGATCGACGCCGGGCGCGCCCTGGCAGGTCGAGTCCAGCAGGAACGCGTCGCAGAGCATGCGCATGAACATGGCGCAGGTGTGCCAGCCCGACGCTGCCAGCCCGCCGAGGATGCTGGCCTTGCCGGCTTCCTCGTCGAGATGCATCGGCTGCGGGTCAAATTCTCCGGCAAATTCGACGATCTCGGCGGCACTCACGAGCTTCGAGCCGAGGTCGATCGATGCGCCCTCGATGAAGTCCTCATAGGCCCATGTTTTTATCTCTGCAGTCATGGTCTGGAATCCGGCTTGTCGACCCACGATCCCCAGGATCGGGGTTTCCGGATGCAGGCCGGCGTTCATTTGGTCAAGCGATTTCTACTGCGCCAGCCTGTGGCCGCCGATCGACAAGGCCACTCAGAGCCAGCCGCGGCGGCGGAAGTACCAGAAGGGCAGGATCGCCGACAGCACCATCATGGCGATGGCGAAGGGATAGCCAAGTTGCCATTTCAACTCGGGGATGATGTCGAAATTCATGCCGTAGATCGAGGCGACCAAAGTCGGCGGCAGGAAGATGACGGCGGCGACCGAGAAGATCTTGATGATGGCGTTCTGCTCGATCGAGATCATGCCGAGCGTGGCGTCTAGCAGGAAGGAGATCTTCTGCGACAGGAAGGTGGCGTGGTCGGCGAGCGACAGCACGTCGCGAGACAGCGTCTTGATGCGCGCCTTGGTGTCCTTGCTC
>NZ_RZQI01000476.1:0-4577 GCF_003998335.1 Mesorhizobium sp. M7A.F.Ca.CA.002.05.1.1
TCCTGGAGCCGGGCGCGCGGCTGGTGGAGGGCTGGATCGATGAAGTTGTCGCCCACACGGCCAGGCAGACCATGGCGGCACGGTTTTCGCGCACGCGAGCCAGTCGCACGCCATTCCTGGCCCGGGTCTTTTCGGGAAACCGCGCCTTGGCCGACGGCTTGCTGATCAGCAAGCGTCAGGCAGCTGCCGCGGCAAAGAGCGCCGGCAGTGCCGGGACCATCGCCCGCGGCCTCGCGACGAAGCGGCTCGACGCGGAGATCTGGATGGCGCCGGCCAAGCAGGAGCGCCGCTCGTCGACGTGATTTTTGCAGTTGCTCAGGTCATTGTGCATTGCACAAAATCTGACGCGGGGTTAGCTTCCGTTCAAGCGGGAATTGGGTTTGGACATGCCGAGAGGCGAGCACCGATGCGGCATCGGTGGTGCTCTCATAGCCGAGGACCCAATGAAGCTTTCAACCCCCGACACATCCGGCGCGGCCAGTCTCGAGGCCATTGCGCGCAACGGCAGCCTGCTGCGGCGCATCGCCGTACGTATTCCAACCTATCTGACGGACCTGCGGGAGAACCCTGCCTGGCTGCCGATGTTCGTGTTGGCGCGCACAATGCCCGGACGCCGCATGCATTGGCTGGGCGCAAAACGCGCCCGCCCGGTCGCCAATGCCGGGGATACGATGTTTGCCGGTGTCGAACGGGGAGCGGTCGTCGATGCGTTGCGCTCCGACGGGCTGTTCTCAGGCCTGGTCCTGCCGCCTGATATCCATGAAGAGATCGCCGACTTCGCCGGGCGCACGCCTTGCTTCGGCAATTTCGACCGCCGTCTCGAATTCATGCCGGGGGAACATGCCGAGGCCGAGAAACGCCTTGGCCGCTCGCTGCTCAGCGGGCATTTTTTCGAGCGCATCCTCGACTGCCCGGCGGCGCTTGCCATCCAGCGCGATCCGCTGCTTCTGGATATTGCCGCGCACTATCTCGGCGGCCAGGCAAAACTGATCACGACGCGCGTCTGGTGGAGTTTTCCAACCGGTGCGGCTTCGGACGCCGACAAGAACCTCGCCTCGCTCGGCAAGTATCATTTCGACCTCGATGATTGGCGCATGCTGAAATTCTTCTTCTACCTCAAGCCGGTCGACGCCGACACCGGTCCGCATGTCTATGTCAGGGGCAGCCACAAGCGCCGCAGCCTCAAGCACCAGCTTACCCTTCTGGTCGGTCATCCCGCGCAGCAGGTTCTGGATGTCTATGGCGAGCAGAGCCCGGTGACGCTGACCGGCGAGGCTGGTCTCGGCTTCGTCGAGGACCCCTTTGGCTTTCATATGGGCACCGTGCCGGCACGCACGCCGCGACTGATGATGGAAGTCGGCTTCGGCGTATCGCCGCCGTCGCGCCGACGGTTTCATGGCGAGCCGGTTATCCGCTGAGAGCTGCCTATCCGAAGCTCATCTCGACAGGTGTCCAGTGTGTGCGGCGTCTGGCTTGGCGCTGCGCCCTGTTTTCCGTATCGAAGTCAACGCGGACCGGCTCCTGGTTGAACCGTTCGCGGTCGTCCAGGGCGTTGATGATGACGATCGCCCTTGCATCGTCATCTCTGGCGATTGCGGCGACGTAGACACCGCACCGCCGGCAGATCAGATAGTCGGCCGTCCTCAGCCCGAACTGATATCTCCGCAATTGCGTCTCGTCCTTGACCGAGATGACCAGTCTGCCATTCGGATCGGCAACGGCGCGCGAACCATGTCTGACACAGAACGAGCATTGGCAAGCGCGAACTTCGGTTTGCGGTGGCTCGAGCTCGGTTGAAAATTCAAGGCGTATATTGCCGCAATGGCACCCACCGGTGTGCACGGTCATCGTAGCTGCCTTGTCGTGAACGGCGATGATCGCCTTCAGACAAGGTACTTTTCCGAGGTCCGGTTTGGAATGGGGTTTCAAAGGCGCCGGTGCTGTTTTGCCTGGCGAACGCGGCGTGGAACCGGCGCTTTGCCTCGGCTTTTACGGAGCCGATTTGCCGCGCCGCAAATGCTCGTCCAGGCGCGGCATGATCTCGACGAAGTTGCATGGCGTGTGCCGGTAGTCGAGCTGCGCTTTCAGGATGCCGTCCCACGCGTCCTTGCAGGCGCCGGGTGAGCCCGGCAGCACGAAGACGAAGGTGGCGTTGACGACGCCGCCGGTCGCCCGGCTCTGGATCGTCGAGGTGCCGATCTTGTCGTAGGAAATGCGGTGGAACACTTCCGAAAAGCCATCCATGCGCTTTTCGAAGATCGGCTCCAGCGCGTCCGGCGTCACGTCACGGCCTGTGAAGCCGGTACCGCCGGTGGTGATGACGACATCGATATTCTTGTCCTGTGACCACGCCAGAACCGTGTCGCGGATTTTCTCGCGGTCGTCGGTGACGATATCGCGGGCCGCCAGCAGATGGCCGGCCTCGGTGATGCGGTCGGCCAGCGTCTGGCCGGATTTGTCGTCGGCGAGGCTGCGCGTGTCCGAAACGGTCAGCACCGCGATGCGCACGGGAATGAAGGAGCGGCTCTCGTCAATTCTGGCCATCTGCGCCCTCCGATGCGATGGTGCGCGTCGCCGCGACGAACCAGTCGGGCTGGCGGCCGCGGATCTCGGCAGCGGCACGCTTGGCGACATTGCCGGTCTCGAACAGGCCGAAGCAGGTGGCGCCGGACCCGGACATCCGTGAAAAACCCGATCCGGCCTTGTTCAGCCAGGAAAGCGCCCTGCCGATGGCGGGCTGCATCGCTAGCGCCGCGGGCTCGAGATCGTTGCGAGTAATCTCCAGCCAGTTGCGCAGGCTGTGAAAATCGATGCCGCGCGGCAGGGGCGGCAAGGCCTCATTGTCGCGCCGCGAAAGCGCTGCAAAGACATCCGCCGTCGACACCGGGGTGCCTGGATTGACCAGCACCAGGCCAAGCGCCGAAAAATCCGGCACCATCGACAGTTCATCCCCGATGCCGCGCGCTACCAGCGGCTTTGCCGCCAGGCACATCGGCACATCGGCGCCAAGCGAAAGGCCGATCCGCGCCAGCTCTGCGCCGTCGATGTCCAGCGCCCATGTCTCCACCAGCCCGCGCAGCACGGTCGCCGCGTCGCTCGAACCGCCGCCGACGCCGGAGGCAACCGGCAGGTTCTTTTCGAGCCGGATGGCAACCGGCGGTGTTCTCTCGTGCCCGGCTGTCTGCCGCAGGGCATCGCGCGCCCTAAGCACAAGATTGCTTGCGTCGACTGGAACGGCCGGTGCGTAGCGGCCGGACACGGCAAACTCATCGCTGTCGGCGGGCGCGATTTCGACCCTGTCGCCAAAACGCGTGAACACCGCTAGGCTTTCTATCAGATGATAGCCGTCAGGGCGCCTGCCGGTGACATGCAGCGCAAGATTGATTTTGGCGTACGCAGGCCAAGTGCGCACACCGAAAGCGGTGTCCACTGCGTTTGATGTAAGCGAAATGATGGTCAGTCCTTGGCCAGTCGGTATTCGCCGGTCTTCGGATCCTTGACCAGCGTTCCGATCGCGCCGTTGGCCGTCTGCTTTTCTGTGCGCCGCACCTTGGCGGTCACGCGCTCGGCTTCCCTAATGAAGGTGCGGTAGCCGAAATAAGCGGCAACGCCAACGACGGCGAAGAAAATGATCTGCGGCATGCCAAAACTCCTCCCACGCTGGGCCGGCGAAGGCGGCCGGTCGGGTCGGTTGATGCATGTCGACCCGGTTTTGGGGACACGACATGCATGAAACTCAAGCTCTCATGCTAGACGGTTTTGCCGGGTTTTCAAAGCCCGAAGCGAGACCACAATGCGCGCTCTTCCGCCGCATCGATCACGCCGCTGGCGGCAGCGGCTACGATATCGGGCGCTGAAAAGCCCTTGCTTGAGCCGAACAGGCCGAAGCGGCTAAGAAAACCGCGCGGTGTCGTGATCAGCCTGAGCTGGGTTTTCGCCCCGAAACGGGTCTTGAGCACAGTGCGCATGTCGCCGAGCGCATCGACCAGACCGAGTTCGAGGCCCTTGATGCCGGTCCAGAACAGGCCGGTGAACAGGTCCGGGTCGTCCTTCAGTTTCGTGCCGCGCCGCTCCTTGACGAGGTCGATGAAGGTTGCGTGCACCTCGAGCTGCAGCGCCTTCAGCCGTTCGACATCTTCCTTCTTCTCGGGCTTGAACGGATCGAGCACCGCCTTGTTCTGGCCGGCGGTGTGGACACGGCGCTCGACACCGATCTTTTTCATCAGTTCAGGGAAGCCGAACGAGGCCGATACCACGCCGATCGAACCGACGATGGACGACGGATCGGCGAAGATCTCGTCACCGGCGACCGCGATCATGTAGCCGCCCGACGCCGCGACATCCTCGACGAAGACCAGTACCTTTTTGTTCTTTTCCGTGGCCAGGTCACGGATGCGCTTGAAGATCAGCCGAGACTGCACCGGCGAGCCGCCCGGCGAATTGATCGAGATGGCGACCGCCGGCGCGTCGTAGGAGAACGCCTTCTCGATGAGGCCGGCGGTGGAAGCCAGCGACAGGCTCGGCCGAAACTGGCCACCGCCTGCCATGATGGTGCCGTGCAGCCGGATCACCGGAAT
>NZ_RZQI01000477.1:0-4575 GCF_003998335.1 Mesorhizobium sp. M7A.F.Ca.CA.002.05.1.1
TCTCGCTACGCCTGACATCACTGGCTCCGATTGCCTCGGCCCATGTCAGCGACAGGGAGGTTCCCGTGTCGGCGGCGGTCAGGTTGGCTGTAACATTGACGAATCCATCGGGCCGCGACAGGGCGCCATAGCTCACCGAATTGACGGCGAGTTCATGCATCGCACGGCCGATATGCAGGGCAGCGTTGGGATTGAGATAGGGGTTGGCCCCCTGAAACCTCAGGCTGCGAACCGGATCGCCGCCGTAGCGGCCCACTTGGCCCGATACGAGTTCGCGAAGTGCGGCGCCCCGCCAGTTGGAAGAGGTCACGAGATCCTGGGACGAAGCCAGCGATTGCAGCCGGCCGCGAAAACGTGTCAGGAAATCGCCGATGCTGTCGGAGTAGCGACCGGTCTGGGTGGCTATGCTCTGGATGATCGCCAGCAGGTTTTTCGAGCGATGGCTCACCTCCCGCAACAGCGTCGTCAGGGTCTGCTCACGGCGCTTCTGCTCGGTCGTCTCGACCATCGTGGTGACGACGCCTTGCACCGTGCCGCCGTCGCCGTGGTCGGCATCGATCCAGACCTCAAACCAGCGGCTGCCATCCTCGACGGGAACGCTGATCTCGAGACGTTGGGGGTTGCCGGATGCAATGACGTCGCGCTTGGCCGCGCCGATGCGGTCGGCCTGCGCCTCCGGCAAAATACCGATGCTGTCGGCGGTGTCCGAAACCCAGGGCGCACGCATGTTGCGCGCCCATACGGTTTTCATCTCGCGATCCTGGTAGAGAACGGAAATGCCGGCATTGTGCAACGCGTGAAGAAGGGCGCGGCCGAGCTGCATGCCGCTTTCGGCAGGATGGAGGGCGATGACTTCATCGCTTTGCACGTCGTCCTTCCTGTTTCCGGTCCTGGAACCCATCGGCCAAACTGTCCACCCAATTCAGGCTGAACGGCTCACCGGTGAATGGGTTCCAAAGAGGTTTCCCGAACCCGCCGCCAAAAAACGGTCCGCCGGACGGCGTCCTTTGAAGGACACCGCCCGGCGGTGGCTGGAAACCGTTTGAGGGGTGCGGCTTCCAGTGTTCGGCCGTCCGTCTTTACGAAGCCCTTTTGAACAGGCCCGCAAGAAGCGAAATGACCAGGAAAGCGAGGAAGATGAAAAACAATATCTGCGCTATGCCGGCAGATGTACCGGCGATGCCGCCGAAACCAAGCGCGCCGGCGATGATCGCAACGACGAGAAATACGAGCGCCCAGTAAAGCATGATGCATCTCCTTCGAATGATGCGATAAAAACGTGGGTGGTTGCGGTTTGTTCCCACCCTTTGCCGAAAAAGACCGAGCTTGCAATTCGTTCGGCAGCCGGACGCGCAGGAAATTCGCCCTCACCGCCCGATGCGTGGATCAGGCGGCCCGAAGTGAAGAATTGAAGAATTGAGTTGATGAATTGACGATTTTGATGATCTGGAGAAATCGGCGAGCGAGGCTATCGCCTTCAATCCTCAATTCCTCCACTCCTCAATTCGCGACTATGCGGCTGCTTTCGCCTGCCGGTCAAAAAACAGTGCCTGGCTGATCAGCGCCTTGACCATGTCGGGATTGAACGGCTTGGTGACCAGGAAGGCTGGTTCCGGTCGTTCACCAGTCAACAGGCGCTCGGGGAAGGCGGTGATGAAGATGACCGGCACCGACGTCGATGACAGGATCTCGTTCACGGCCTCGATGCCGGAACTGCCGTCGGCAAGCTGGATGTCGGCCAGCACCATCTTCGGCCGTGTCTTGCCGAACATCATCACGGCCTCGGCATGGGTGCGCGCCGTTCCAACGACCCGGTGCCCGAGGCTCTCGACCATTTCTTCGATATCCATGGCGATCAGCGGTTCATCCTCGATGATCAGAACGTCGGTTGCCACCTGGCGGGATATCTCGTTGCTCGCCTGGGCAAGCAGCTCTGAAAACTCCTGGTCGCCGACGTCGAGGATCTCAGCCGCTTCGTCCTCGCTGAAGCCTTCGACAGCCACGAGGAGGAAGGCCTGACGGGGCCGCGGCGCGATCGCATTCAGATTGGCGGCGGTGCGCTGTTCCCACGCCGATTGCGCCTGCTCCTGTGGAACGCGGATGGCGACCGATGTGAACAGCTTGGCGAAAACCTTGTACAGCGCGATGCGGTCGCTCGATGCTTCGGGAAATATCTCGATATCGGCGATGATGGCCTCGAGCATCGCGGCTACCAGCGCATCACCACTCTCTTGCGACCCGGAAACAGCCCGCGAGAAGCGGCGCAGGAAGGGCAGATGTGGTGCGATGGTGGCGGATAAGCTCATGGTAAGACGTCTCCCTCAGAATGACGTGAATGCGTAGCAGGTCAAGCTGACTGCAAGCCCTGACGATAACGCGGATTTTTAGAAAAAGTTCCGCCTCGACGGAACAAATACCGGGGAGGGGCGTTTGGGGTCGGGATGGGCAACCAGACGAGGGCGCCGCTTGCGTTGTGTTGAGTATGATAAGAGCGGTTTGAGCGCTGGGAATACAAGGGCAAAATGAAGGATATGACGAAAGATATTCTGGCTGGCGCCGAGAGCAGGCGCCGGAACGGTTCTGGTGATGCTCTTGGGCCGAACTCCGAAATCGGACGCAAACTCAAACAATATTACGACGCGCTGGTCTCCGACGATGTGCCGGATCGCTTTTCCCAGTTGCTTAGCCAGCTGGAACGGGCTGAACCCGCACAGAAGAAGGACTGAGGCATGGCCGCGGTCTCACAAGGCTTCAAGACCGATCTGCTTGGGGCAATCCCAAGTCTGCGCGCGTTCGCCGTGTCGCTGACGCAAAATGCCGACAAAGCCGACGACCTCGTCCAGGAAACGCTCGTCAAGGCCTGGGACAAGCATGAGAGCTTCCAGCCCGGCACCAATCTCAAGGCCTGGCTTTTCACCATCCTGCGCAACGAGTTCTATTCGCAGATGCGCAAGCGCGGGCGCGAAGTGCAGGACAGCGACGGTATCATGACGGCCAGGCTTGCCGTTCATCCGGCCCAGCACGGCCAGCTCGACCTGAAGGATTTTCGCGGCGCCCTGGAGCAATTGCCGGAGGACCAACGCGAAGCCATCATCCTCATCGGCGCATCTGGTTTCTCCTACGAGGAGGCCGCCGAGATCTGCGGTTGCGCGGTGGGAACGATCAAGAGCCGCGTCAGCCGAGCCCGTACGCGCTTGCAGGAGATCCTGAAAATATCAGGCGAGGACGAGTATGGTCCGGACGCAATTTCGGCCCAGGTAACGAGCTCGCCGGCGAGCTGACCGCGATCGTGTCTCAAGCGCGTCCGCAGGCCGCGGCGACCGCTTGCACGAGGTCTTCACCCGAATAGGGTTTGCCAACCAGCCTGACGCCCGGAAACGATGCCTTGATTTCATCGACATCCGAATAGCCCGACGCAAACACGAAAGGTATGCCTGCCGCGCGCAGCCCGGAGGCGAAATCGATGGTTGAGGCGCCGCCCAGCATCAAGTCGACAATGGCTGCATCGAATCGCGTGGCGACCTCGCGGCCATCGACCTCGGTCAGGTCACGGGCGATCACCACCTCATCGGCGCCATGGTCGCGGCAAAGCTGCTCGACGTCCATGGCGATCAGAAATTCGTCCTCCAGGACCAGAATCCGCAATCCGTCGAGCAATGTGGGCACAGGCAAAGACTCCTTGAAACGCCGGAGTCATGATCGCTAATTCGCTTGCTGTCATTTAAAAAAGACATGTGGCAAGCGGGCGGAACCTCAATCCTTGCAACGCGTTGAAACGCGCTCTCCAAGAGCGGCTTTCGAAGGGGGGTCGAAATGTCGGTTCAGAACAATAGCGCTTTCTCCAGCCGCCAATATCCTTGCGAGAACTGCCCATTGCGGCCGTTGCCGATTTTTCGCGATTTCGAAAAACAGGAACTGGCCTTCATCAGCAAATTCAAGAAGGGCGAACTCGCAGTCGAAAAGGGTGGCACGGTGCTGGTGGAGGGAAGCCATAGCGCCCATCTCTACACCGTGCTCTCCGGCTGGGCGTTTCGCTACAAGCTGTTGCTGGACGGCCGCCGCCAGATTCTCAACTATCTCATGCCCGGTGATCTGATTGGCCTGCAAGGCAGTGTGATGGGCGAGATGCAGCATTCCGTGGAGGCACTGTCGCCGATGCTGCTGTGTGTTTTCGAGCGCGAATATCTGCATGAGCTGTACCGCAATCATCCCGGGCTGGCCTATGACATCACCTGGATCGCATCGCGTGAAGAGCGGATGCTGGACGAGAATCTGCTCAGCCTTGGGCGCCGCAGTGCGATCGAGCGCGCTGCCTATCTCATCGCCTTCATCGGCAGCCGCGCCAAGGTTGTCGGACTGAATGGCAACCAATCCGTCCAGATACCGATCACGCAACAGCACATCGCCGATACGCTTGGCCTGTCGCTGGTTCACACCAACAAGACGATCCGCAAGCTGATGGATCGCAAGCTGATCGTCTGGCGCGACGGCGGCTGCGTGGTTTCCGACAATGAAGGGCTCAAGCGGCTCGCCGGCTGGGAAGGGCTGGGTGAAGCGCGCCGGCCATTAATCTAA
>NZ_RZQI01000478.1:0-4568 GCF_003998335.1 Mesorhizobium sp. M7A.F.Ca.CA.002.05.1.1
TGCCGATCATGCCGGCAAGACGGTGCTGCTCAATCTGTGGGCGACATGGTGCGCGCCGTGCCGTGCCGAAATGCCGGCGCTCGATGCGCTGCAGAAGGAAAAGGGCAGCGACTCCTTTGAAGTGGTCGCCGTCAACGTCGATGCCGGCGACGATGTGAAGCCGAAGAAGTTCCTCAGCGATACCGGCGTCGCGACGCTCGGCTATTACCGGGATTCGACGATGACGCTGTTCAACGACCTCAAGAAGCGCGGCTTGGCGCTAGGCCTTCCCGTCACCATGCTGATCGACGGCGAGGGCTGCCTGATCGCCCACATGAACGGCCCGGCCGAATGGTCGGGGCCGGACGCCAGGCGGCTGGTCGAGACGGCACTCAAGCCCGAGAGCCTGTAGTCTAGCGTGTGGCTAGCGCGGGTGCGGGCGCGAAGGCCAGAACGCTTCTGTCGCGCAGGCTGGCGGGTTTGCTGCCGACAGCGGGTGCGACGACGCCGGTCAGATCGCCGAATTCCTCGATGAGAGCCGGCTTGCCGATATAGTAGCCCTGGCCGATCTCGCAGGCTTCGGCGTCCAGGAACTTCAGTTCGCCGAGCGTCTCGACACCCTCCGCCAGAACCGGCAGGCCGAGCCCGCGTCCAAGTCCCAGGACGGCGCGCACGATCGCCGCGACCTGGCCGTTCTTGTCGACGGACTTGATGAATGAGCCATCGATCTTGATCTTGTCGAAGGGAAAGGCGCGAAGGTTGGAGAGCGAGGAATAGCCGGTTCCAAAATCGTCCATGGCGACGCGCACGCCCAGCGCCTTGACCTGCCGCAAGGTGGCCAATGCCCGCGGCATGTCCTTGACAAGCGCCGTCTCGGTGATCTCAAGCTCGAGCCTGCCGGGCGCCAGGCCGGAATTCAGCAAGGTTTCGTGGACCTTGCGGCTGAAATTCGTGTTGTGGAGCTGCACCGCCGAAACGTTGACGGCCACCGTCAGCGGATTTTCCCAGCGGGCGGCTTCCTCGCAGGCGGCCGTCAGCACCCATTCGCCAATCTGGCCAATGGCGCCGCTGTCTTCGGCGACCGGGATGAATATGCTCGGCGAGACGTCGCCGCGCGTCGGATGCCGCCACCGGACCAGCGCTTCGAAACCGACCATCTTCCCGCTGCTGATCTCCTTCTGCGGCTGATAGACGAGGTAGAACTCCTGGCGTGCGACCGCCTGGCGCAGTTCGTGCTCCATCACGCGCTTGTCGCGGGCCTCGGCCCCCATCGAAGCTTCGAAATAGCGGTAGGTGTCCTTGCCTTCGGTCTTGGCCCGGTAGAGCGCGGTATCGGCGTGGCTTATCAGGCTGGCCTGGTTTTCGGCATCCGATGGATAAAGCGCAATGCCGATGCTGGCCGACACCAGGCCGCCGCCGACCGAGAGCCGGTTTTCCTCGCGCATGGCGGTCAGCACGGCGTTGGCGATACGGCCCGCCTCCAACGGGTCGGTCAGGTTCGGCGCGATGATGGCGAACTCATCGCCGCCCAGCCGCGCCACCATCTGTCCTTGGCGAAGAATGCCGGTAACGCAGTGCGCAACCTTCTGCAGCATGGCGTCGCCCGCGCCGTGCCCATACAGGTCGTTGACCTCCTTGAACCGGTCGAGATCGAGCAGCAGAAGCGCAAGCTGGCCGCCTTTCCTGGTCCGGCCCATCGCAGCGATTTCCGTCTCCAGCCGGCCGGAAAAGCTGCGGCGATTGGCCAGTCCGGTCAATGGATCGAAATGGGCAAGCCGCAGGATCTCCTGTTCCGCCTTCTTGCGCTCGCGAATGTCGCGGACCGCGACCACGTTGTGAGGCTTGCCACAATAGTCGATGCTCCTGGCGATCAGCTCGACAGGAATGCTCGTGCCATCGCGGCCGCTCAATTCGGCCTCCTGCGGCTGTTCGCCGAAGCCCGACATGTCGGATCCGAAGAGATCGCCAAGCTGCATTCCGTTCAGCGTCGCTGTTGCGATGCCCGTCAATGTCGCCATGCTGTCATTGGCACTGATGATGCGGTGGCCGTCGCAGACGATCAGCCCCTCCACGGCGGCATTGGCCAGGCCGTGCATGCGGTCTACCTCGAGCTTCTGGCGACGGAAGCGCAAATCGATCCACAGCGCCGATGCCGACAGAACCAGGATCACCAGTGTGGCGGCGGCGGCCGCAAAAGCCTGCGAGGTCGGCTCGATCGTATATTCGGATATGACGATCGAGGGATCGGGGAAGATCGAGACGGCACCCATACCGATGAAATGCAGGGTGCAGATTGCCAGCGTCAGCAGCACCGCGCCGCCGGATGTCGCCTTCAAGGAGGGACGGCGCTGCACGACACGCAGCGCCAGCGCCGCGAGCGTCACGCCGGCCAGAAGGGAAACGGCGACAAGCAACAGGTTCCACTCGATGCGGCCCTGAACCTCGAACGCCGCCATACCGATGTAGTGCATGGCCGCGATACCGCCGCCCAGCACGGCGCCGCCGACGAGATGATAGTCGAACTCATTCCGCAAGGTGGCGATCCACATGCCGGCTGCCGTCAGAGTGACCGAAGCAGCGAGCGAAAGCACGGAAAGTGCGGGATCGTAAGCACTGGGTATGCCCGGTGTGAATGCGAGCATGGCGATGAAGTGCGTTGCCCAGATGCCGAAGCCGGTCGAAGTGGCCGCGATCATCAGCCAGGCAAGCCGGTTCCGATCGGTGGAGCGGCTTATGTGATGAAGCAGGTTGACGGCAGAGAAACAGGAAATTCCGCAGATCAGCGCGGCGAGTGCGACCAGTCTCAGATCGTGTTCGTTGACGATACAATTGTAGACCGTCAGCATTTTATTTCACCTGATCTTTGGAAATAAACAGGGCAGCAGGATTGAGTAGCGCGTTGCCGTTGAGGGATCGATAAAGTCGCCTGCAACCTTGGCGTGTCTCTTCGGGTTGCAGCGGCTGCAATCAAGGCTGCCACCCCGAAAGGCAGCTTGGCAGTTCCGACGGTGGTTCCTGGCGCTTGTCGTCGCGCTAAGCCGGCTAACCGTGTGGCTTTCCATGCGTCCAAGCGGAGGCGAGGTGGCGTGAGGTAAAGGGGTGAAGTTCGTCGATCTGCAACAAAACCGTTGTCTGATTGTCATGAGCGACACATATTGCCTTTGCGGGAGTGCCCCTTTCGCCAATGACAAACGGGAGATGAAACATGAAGTCCTTCGGCTTCGCGGCCGGTGTTGCCGCCACCTTTATGCTGCTTTCCTCAACCTCCGCTTTTGCTGTCACGCAGATCAGTTGGTGGCACGCCATGACTGGCGCCAATGCCGAAGTTGTCGACAAGATCTCCAAAGATTTCAATGCCAGCCAGAGCGACTATGAACTCGTTCCGGTGTTCAAAGGCACCTACCCCGAGACGCTGAATGCCGGCATCGCCGCCTACCGTGCCGGCCAGGCGCCCGACATCATGCAGGTGTTCGACGTCGGCACCGGCGTGATGATGGCAGCCGAAGGCGCAATCAAGCCGGCAGCCGATGTGTTGACCAGCGCTGGAATGACCTTCGACAAGAGCCAGTATCTGCCAGGCATAGTCGGCTATTATTCGAAGCCGGACGGCACCATGCTCTCTTTCCCCTATAACTCCTCCTCGCCGATCCTTTATTACAACAAGGATATCTTCAAGAAGGCTGGTCTCGACGTCGACAGCCCACCCAAGACCTGGAATGAGGTGTGGGAAGACGCCAAGAAGATCAAGGCGAGCGGCGCGGCCGCCTGCGGCTACACCTCGACCTGGCTGACCTGGATCCATCTGGAGAATTTCGCGGCCTGGAATGACGTGTCATGGGCCACCCAGCAGAACGGTCTGGCCGGCGGCGATGTCGAGCTCAAGATCAATGCGCCGATTTTCGTCAACCACTTCCAGGCGCTGGCGGACCTCGCCAAGGACGGCACCTTCAAATATGGCGGCCGCACCTCCGAAGCCAAGCAGATCTTCCTCGCCGGCGAATGCGGGATCATGACCGAATCCTCCGGCGGCCTTGGCGATATCGTCAAGTCCGGCATGAATTACGGCATCGGCCAATTGCCCTATGACAGCGACGCCAAGGGCGCACCGCAGAACACGACGCCGGGTGGCGCCAGCCTGTGGGTTTTCGCTGAAAAATCCGACGAGGAATACAAGGGCGTCGCGGCCTTCTTCGCCTACCTGTCGAAGACCGAGGTGCAAGAATACCTGCACCAGAAGTCGGGTTATCTGCCGGTAACGCTTGCCGCCTATGAAGCGACCAAGAAGTCCGGTTTCTATGACAAGAACGTCGGTCGCGAGACCCCGATCCTGCAGATGACGGGTAAGGCGCCGACCGACAATTCCAAGGGCGTACGTCTTCCGAACCTGCCGCAGGTGCGCGATATCCAGAACGAGGAGTTCGAAAAGATGCTCGCCGGCCAGCAAACCGCGCAGCAGGCGCTCGACAATGCGGTTACGCGTGGCAATGCGGCGATCAAGGAAGCGCTGGGGAATTAGAGCGAGCGCAGGTCCTTGCTCTACGGCGCATCCACCTGTCCTGCCAGGCATCTCCCCTCGGCGAGGGGAGTTT
>NZ_RZQI01000479.1:0-4566 GCF_003998335.1 Mesorhizobium sp. M7A.F.Ca.CA.002.05.1.1
CTGTCGCACCAGGAGAAGCTTTCCGGCAACCAGGCGCTGTCGCTCTATGCGATCTCGGCCCTTGTGGTGTTCCTTTGCCTGGCAGCACTCTATGAGAGCTGGTCGATCCCGTTCGCGGTCATGCTGTCGGTGCCGATCGGCATCTTCGGCGCGCTGCTGGCGGCAAGCCTGTTCGGCCAGTCCAACGACGTCTATTTCAAGGTCGGCCTGCTGACCACGATCGGTCTCGCGGCCAAGAATGCCATCCTCATCGTCGAGTTCGCCATCGAGCGGCAGACCGCCGGGATGGGGCTCGTCGAGGCGACGCTGGAGGCAGCACGACAGCGGCTGCGGCCGATCCTGATGACGTCGCTGGCCTTCATCCTCGGCGTGTTGCCGCTGGCGATTGCCAGCGGTGCGGGCTCGGGTGCGCAGAACTCCGTCGGCATCGGCGTGATGGGCGGGATGATCGCAGCGACGGTGATCGGTGTCTTCCTGGTGCCGCTGCTGTTCGTCACCGTGCGGCGCATCTTCAAGGGCAGGGCGGCCAAACCAGATACGGGCGAGACGCCGGTGACGGCCAACCAGCAATAAGGACAACTTCACATGACAGGTTTGGAACGTGGCTCGGTGGCCGCGAGGCGGCTTCTTGCGCCTATGATTACCGCTGTCCTGCTCGCGGGATGCGTCGTCGGTCCGGATTATCAGACGCCCATATTGGCGATGCCAGCAAGCTGGAGCGGCCACAAGCCGACAAAGCCTGCCCAGCCGGCGCAACTGTCAAAATGGTGGCAGCGGCTGCGCGATCCCGAGCTGAACACGCTTGTCGAGGAAGCGGTTGCCGGCAATCTCGATGTCGCCACCGCCAAGGCAAAAATCCGCGAGGCGCGCGCCAGCTACCGCCAGAGTGCCGGCACGTTGCTGCCGTCGGTCGACGGCTCCGGCTCGGCCACCCGCAACAAGTCAGCCGAGACCACATCAGGCTCTGACGCCACCTACAGCGAGTACCAGGCCGGCTTCGATGCAAGCTGGGAACTCGACCTGTTCGGCGCCAACCGCAGAGGCGTCGAGGCCGCGCGCTACGGGCTGGACGCCTCGCAGGAGGAACTGCGCTCGACGCTTCTTACCCTGGTCGGCGATGTCGCTTCCTATTATACCCAGGCGCGCGGCTACCAGGCCCGCATCGCGCTCGCCCGGCGCTCGGCCGCGTCGCAAAGGCAGACCGCCGAACTTACCCGCACCATGGCGCAGGCGGGCACGGCGACCGCCGCCGATGTCGCCAAGGCGATGGGGCAGGCAGCGAGCACCGAAGCCGCGGTGCCGACGCTGGAGGCAAGCTATGCCCAGGCCGTGCATCGTCTCGCCGTGCTGGCCGGCCGGCCGCCTGCCTCGCTCAGCGAGGGGCGGAAGCGGGTCGCCCCGATCCCTGCACCACGCCTGCCGATGCCCACCGGAATTCCCGCCGACCTCTTGCTTTCGCGACCCGATTTGCGCATGGCGGAACGCCAATATGCGCAATACACCGCCAAGATCGGCCAGGCAGAGGCCGCCCGCTATCCCTCGGTCAGCCTGACGGGAGACATCAGCACGGCGGCGCTGAAGCTTGGCGATCTCGGCAAGAATTCGTCGATCGGCTGGTCGTTCGGGCCGACGCTCAGCGTGCCCTTGTTCAATGCCGGTCAATTGCAGGCGGCCGTCGAGGTCGCCAAGGCGCAGCGCGATCAATATTTCATCGCATACCGGTCTTCGGTGCTGACGGCGCTCGAGGATGTCGAGAACGCGCTTGTGCTGTTGTCGCAGGAGCGCATCCGGATCGGCAAGCTCGCCTCTTCGGCGAAATCCTATGGCGATGCGGCGCGGCTCGAAGGCACGCTCTACAAGGCCGGCGAGACAAGCCTTCTCGATGTGCTCGACGCCCAGCGCTCGCTCTACTCGGCCGAGGACTCGCTGCTGCAAAGCCGCGTCCTGCTGGCGACCAACTACATCGCCCTCAACAAGGCGCTCGGTGGCGGCTGGGATGGCACGGTGGACAGTGCCAAGCCTGAGATCGTCGACGTCAAGACCGGGCCAAGGCTGGCGTCGAAGCCGGCCTCGTGAGCGGTTCCCTGGGCCTCGGTCAATTTCGACGCGGCTACGCAGATTTCGAGATTGTGCGACACACCACTTGTGACGGCGCGTGAAATGCCGCCTCGTGCTTTGGCGATGGCGGGGAGATCGCATCGCTGTTATTGATGGTGATCACACAGCACAGGCGCCGCAGATGACATCCGATACACAGAAGGCCGAAGCGGTCGGGCAGCTGCTCGAAACGCCGGACCTTGCCAGCGCGCTGGAAAGCGAACAGTTCAAGAAGTTCCTCGACCAGGTACCGATCGCCATTGCCGTCTCGGATCTCGGTTCGAAGGAGCGTGTCGTCTATGCCAATCCGGAATTCGAGAAACTGTCCGGCCTCAAGGCGGCGACGCTCGCTCGGCAACACTGGGCGGCGCTTTCCGGCACCGGCCTGCACAAGCAGAAGGACCGGCCGCTGTTCGAGGTCGTGGTCGAGGACACCGATTTCATCGGCACGTTCCGGCTGGAGCGGACAGAAGACCAACCGGCGATCGTCGACGTCTATTCCAATGTCATCGAGGACGACAATGGCAAGGTCTGCTTCCGGCTGGTGGCGCTGGTCGACGTCTCGGCCCATGGCGAAACGGAGGATGCGCGATCGCTCGATGAGCGCATCCGCGAGAAGGACACGCTGCTGCGCGAACTGCAGCACCGGGTAAAGAACAATCTCCAGATGATCACCGCACTGATCCGGATGGAGACGCGCAACGCGGCCGAACCGGATCAGAAGCGTTTCGAGCGGCTGGCAGGTCGCGTCGATGCGCTGGCGATCCTCTACCAGACGCTGTCGGGGGACTATGACAAGGATGAGGTCGATCTTGGTGTCTATCTCAGCCAGATCGCGTCGGCGGTGATGAACTCGCATGCGGTCGAGGGCATCCGCCTCGACATGAAGGTCGACACCTATCCGGTGTCGATCAACGTCGCCATGCCGACCGGGCTGGTGGTGAACGAACTTTTGACCAATGCGCTCAAACATGCCTTCCAGGGGCGCAACGGCGGCACGATCACCCTGCACAGCGTGGTTGACGGCGATGGCTGCCGCATCGTGATCGCCGATGACGGCATTGGCCTGCCGGAGGGCGAGAGCTGGCCCAAGCGCGGCAAACTCGGCGCGCTGATCGCCCGCTCGCTGACCGAGAATGCCAAGGCGGAGTTCGACGTGAAGTCGAGCGCTGGCGAGGGCACTAAAGTCACCATCCTCTTCAAGCGCTCGGCTGCCACCGCCTGAAGCGTGTCGTTGCGGTCTGGCACCTACAGGATCATCTCCAGCTATTCTTGTGCGCCGCGGCAATGAACGCTCCGCGGTCCGGGAGACTCATAGGGTGCCTGCAGTCCTTGCCCTAGCGAGCAGTTGCCGCTGCCTCACGACAGGCCGGCTGGTTCGTCCTAACTCCACACCGTCAGGCGGTTTCTGCCCTGGCATCGGGGAAGGACAAAACCAAGTGACATCGACGCCGGTTGCCAGTCGCCAAGCGGCGCCCCTGCCGGTCGCAGCACTGATGGGCGCTATGGTGTCGATCCAGATCGGCGCCGCCTTCGCCAAGGGCCTGTTCCCGCAGATCGGCGCGCAAGGCACGACAACGCTGCGGCTGGTCATCGGTGCGCTGATGCTGATCGCGGTGCTGCGGCCCTGGCAGATGCGGCCCTCGCGTGCCACTCTGCCGTGGCTGGTCGCCTATGGGGTGACGCTTTGCGCGCTCAACCTCCTGTTCTACGCAGCGCTGGCCAGGATTCCGCTCGGCATCGCGGTGGCGCTGGAGTTTACCGGCCCGCTTCTGGTGGCGACCTTAAGCTCGCGGCGCGCCAGCGACTTTGCCTGGATCGCGCTGGCGGTGGCCGGCATCCTGCTGTTGTCGCCCTTCGTTCATTCCCTCGCGCCGCTTGATCCGATCGGGGTGATGCTGGCGCTGGCGGCCGGCGGCTTCTGGGCGCTTTATATCGTGCTGGCCCAGAAGGCCGGCGCGGAGCTTGGTACCCGCACCACTGCCTACGGCATGGCCATCGCCGCCGTGCTGGTGCTGCCCTTCGGTATCGCGCAGGCGGGATCCGCGCTGCTGTCGCCGTCGATCCTGGTCAGCGCGCTGCTGGTCGGCCTGTTTTCCAGCGCGTTGCCGTTCTTTCTGGAGATGGTGGCGCTGACCCGCATGCCGGCGCGCATCTACGGCACGCTGACCTGCCTGGAGCCGGGGCTGGGTGCACTGGCCGGCTTCCTGTTCCTGCACGAGAGCCTCACCACCACGCAATTGGCCGGGATCGCAGCCGTTGTTGTCGCCGCCTTCGGCACGGCGCTGACATCACGGCCGCCGGTGCCATCGCCGGAGTAGGGTGGCGCGATTCGTCGGCACTGGGTATTTTCGAGTAATCCGAAATTCAACCAGCCCAATCCACGAAATTAAGCCAATCCTTGTCCATGACGGCACTGGAATTGTCACCTGGCGCACAAGTATTTCCGGCGCTGGACAGAACGTGATC
>NZ_RZQI01000480.1:0-4549 GCF_003998335.1 Mesorhizobium sp. M7A.F.Ca.CA.002.05.1.1
ACCTTCGGCAGCGCGCGGCAGGCCAATCATCCGTTTACGCAATTATTCCAGCCCAAGGATTTCGCACCGCTCGATTATTCCGCGCTGAAACTGGTGCGCACGCCGGAAGCGCTGGTCGAGCGGCTGGACAATGGCGCCTGCCAGGGTTGCCATCAGGCGGGTTCGACGGCCGGTTTCCATTTCATCGGGCTAGACGACAAGACGACATCGCCGTTGAACCGCATCGAGGTCGGGATTTCGCCGCATCTTCATGCCGAGATCCCGCGGCGCCAGGCGTGGCTCGCCGCCACGGCCGAAGGCAAGCAGCCGAACCGCTTCCGTCCGCTCTCCTTTGCGCCGCCGGCGGTCTGGACGAACGCCGACGCGGTTGATTACGCGCCGGCGGAGATGGCCATGCCTTGCCTGATGCCGGAAGATGCCGCGCGGTTCGGCGCGACCTGGCAATGCGACGGCGGCACCGTCTGCACGCCGCTGGCCACCGCTTCAGGCGTGCACACGAAACTGGCGCAATGCCTGCTGCCCAAGGACAGCGAAAAAATGTTTTCCGGCCACCCCTGCCTGACCGGCTCGATCGCCAGCAACGCGGTGCAGCCTTTCAACGACCGCTACAGCAGATCGGGCCAGTTCGCGGCCTTCGCCCCGGATGTCTCGCGCACCGCCTATACCTGCCGGCCGCCGAAGATCGGCGTGCCGGGCGGGATCGCTTATCGCGGCTGCGACGACAAGGACCGCGACTTCGCGGCCTTCAAAGCCGGCAAGCCGATGCCGAACGAGATTTGCGGGCTGGTCGGCGGCAAGAAATTCGATATCTGCGTGGCCACCAACAATTTCGACCAATGTCTTGGCGGCGCCGTCAATCGCGGCAACCGGCCGGCCTGTTCGGCCGATCATTTCTGCCGCGAGGACTATATGTGCCAGTCACTGCCGCCTGACACGCCGGGCATCGGCAAGGTGAAAGGCATCGGCTTCTGCTCGCCGACTTACTTTATCTTCCAGATGCGTATCGACAATCACGCGACGCCATGGGGCAGCCCTGTCCGCGCCACCATGGGGGCGGGATTTGGCGCGGCGGAAGAGGAGTGAGCTGCCCGACGGTTACCTCGGATAGATGCCCAGCCACGCCTCACAGCGGGATGTTGTCGTGCTTCTTCCAGGGGTTCTGCATGTCCTTGTTGCGCAGCATGCGCAGCGCGCGCGCGATGCGGCGGCGGGTCGAGTGCGGCATGATCACCTCATCGACATAGCCGCGCTCGGCGGCGACGAAGGGCGACAGGAAGCGATCCTCGTAAGCCTTTGTGTGGGCTGCGATCTTTTCGATGTCACCGATGTCCTTGCGATAAATGATCTCGACCGCCCCCCTGGCACCCATCACCGCGATCTGCGCCGTCGGCCAGGCATAGTTCATGTCGCCGCGCAGATGTTTCGACGCCATCACGTCATAGGCGCCGCCATAGGCTTTGCGGGTGATGACGGTGATCTTCGGTACGGTGGCCTCGGCATAGGCGAACAGGAGTTTCGCGCCATGCTTGATCAGCCCGCCATATTCCTGCGCGGTGCCAGGCAGGAAGCCGGGGACATCGACGAAGGTGACGATCGGGATCGAAAAACAGTCGCAGAAGCGCACGAAACGGGCCGCCTTGCGGCTGGCGTCGGAATCGAGCACGCCGGCCAGCACCATCGGCTGGTTGGCGACGAAGCCGACGGTGCGGCCCTCGACGCGCCCGAACCCGGTGACGATGTTCTTGGCGAAGTTCTGCTGGATTTCGAAGAAGTCGCCTTCGTCGGCAACTTTCATGATCAGTTCCTTGATGTCGTAGGGCTTGTTGGCGTTGTCGGGAATCAGCCGGTCGAGCGACAAATCATGGTCGGTGACCGACTGGTAGCATTCGATCTCGGGAAGCTCCGATGTGTTGGAAGCCGGCAGCAGGTCGACCAGCCGGCGCATCTGCAGCAGCGCCTCGACGTCATTGTCATAGGCTCCGTCGGCGATCGACGATTTCGTCGTATGGACGGAAGCGCCGCCGAGGCTCTCGGCGGTCACCGTCTCGTTGGTCACGGTCTTCACCACATCCGGTCCGGTGACGAACATGTAGGAAGTGTCGCGCACCATGAAGATGAAGTCGGTCATGGCAGGCGAATAGACGTCGCCGCCGGCGCACGGTCCCATGATGACGGAAATCTGCGGAATGACGCCTGAGGCCAGCACGTTGCGCTGAAAGATCTCGGCATAGCCGCCGAGTGCTGCCACGCCTTCCTGGATGCGCGCGCCGCCAGCATCGTAGAGGCCGATGATCGGCGCCCGGTTGCGCAGCGCCATCTCCTGCACCTTGATGACCTTCTCGGCATGCGCTTCCGACAGCGAGCCCCCGAATACGGTAAAGTCCTTGGCGAAGAGGTAGACCGGGCGGCCGTTGACGGTGCCCCAGCCGGTGACGACGCCGTCGCCGGCGATCTTGGTGTTCTCCATGCCGAAGTCGGTCGAGCGGTGCTCGACATACATGTCGAATTCCTCGAACGAGCCCTCGTCGAGAAACACCTCGATGCGTTCGCGCGCGGTGAGCTTGCCCTTCTTGTGCTGGGCATCGATGCGAGCCTGGCCGCCGCCCATGCGGGCAATCTCGCGGCGGCGCTCGAGTTCCTTGAGAACGTCTTTCATCGATTACCTCCCAAGCCAGTGGCATTTCGTGGTAATCGTGCCGGCAAGCGAGCGCAAGCGCCGCTTGCGCCACGGGTTTTGTTGCGCTGCAGCATGACGCCCCTTGCATTTGGCGGCGAACTCAGCCATATGCAGCCCATAGGCGCTTGGGCCGGGAACGAATCCGGCCTTCTCGACGAATGAGACTGGTTGCGTCTGTTTTCCCTCTTTCCGGTATATCGGCCCTTTTTCCGGTAAATCACAAAGCGGTGAAAAAGCCCCGTGGCATGATGCCTGCGGGCACGACAGCGCAGCCGAGTGGACGAATACGTCCGCCCGCCTTGTCGTTCATCACAGATTTTTCGACGGCAGGTTGCGCCCTGCCGCCATCGATGTTTGCGGCCAGAAGCCGCGTGAAAGAAGATTATTTTGACCAACGAAAACACTTTGCCCGGTAGCACTGCGGAACTCACCGGTTTCGCGGCACTGGGTATTACGGGCGCGCTGCTCAAGGCCACCCACAACGCCGGCTTCGCCGAGCCGAAGCCGATCCAGGCACAGGCGATCCCCCCTCAGATGGAAGGCCGTGACATTTTCGGCATCGCCCAGACCGGCTCCGGCAAGACCGCGGCCTTCGCGCTGCCGATCTTGTCGAAGATCATTGCGCTTGGCACCAAGCGCCGGCCGAAGACGGCGCGTGCGCTGATTCTGGCGCCGACGCGCGAACTCGCCGTGCAGATCGAAGACACGATCAAGATCCTCGCCAAGGGTGCGCATGTCTCGACCGCGCTCGTGCTCGGCGGCGTGTCCCGCTTCAGTCAGGTGAAGAAGGTTGCTCCCGGCGTCGACATCCTGATCGCCACGCCCGGCCGGTTGACCGACCTTGTGCGTGAGGGCGACCTCGTGCTTGCCGACACCAAATGGCTGGTGCTCGACGAAGGCGACCGCATGCTCGACATGGGCTTCATCAACGACGTCAAGCGCATCGCCAAGGCGACGGCGCCCGACCGTCAGACGGTGCTGTTCTCGGCGACCATGCCCAATGAAATCGCCGAACTGGCCAAGGGCCTGCTGAAGAACCCGATCCGCGTCGAAGTCGCGCCGCAAAGCACGGCGGCGGCCGAGATCGTGCAGGGCGTCGTCTTTGCCCGCACCAAGCAGAAGCGCCAGGTTCTGTCGACGATGCTCGCCGACGAGGCGATGAAGTCCGTCATCATCTTCTCGCGCACCAAGCATGGTGCCGACAGGGTGACCAAGGACCTAGAGCGCGACGGCTTCAAGGCCGCCGTCATCCACGGCAACAAGTCGCAGAATGCCCGCCAGAAAGCGCTGAACGATTTCCGCGACGGCTCGGTGCGCATTCTGGTGGCGACCGACATTGCGGCGCGCGGCATCGACGTCCCCGGCATCAGCCATGTCGTGAATTTCGACCTGCCTGATGAAGCCGAGAGCTACGTCCACCGCATCGGACGTACCGGCCGCAACGGCATGGACGGCATCGCGATCACGCTTTGCGATCCTTCCGAGAACAGCAAGCTGCGCCAGGTCGAGCGCATCATCCGCACCAAGCTGCCGATCGTTGCCGACCATCTCGGCAGCCCCGATCCGCTGCGCAATCCGGCTGAAAAGAACGAGCGCTTCGAGCCGGCCAATGATCGCAACGACCGCAATGGCCGTCGCGACGGCAGGCGGCCCGGTGGCGAGAACAAGGGCAACGGCTTTGGCAAGAAGCGCTTCGGCGACAAGCCTGCCTTCGCAGGCGAGCGCAAGCCGGAAGGCGCCAAGCCGGCCTTCAAAGGCAACAACAAGCGTCGCTTCGGCGGCAAGCGTCCGGCTGCGCGGGCTGCGTAAGCCAGATCGCGTTGTAATCAGCCAGGCTAAGCCTGACTGATTACAACGCGATCTGGCTTACGC
>NZ_RZQI01000047.1:0-14164 GCF_003998335.1 Mesorhizobium sp. M7A.F.Ca.CA.002.05.1.1
GTTCTTGGCTTCCACCGCCTCTTTGTCGGTGTTGATGTATTCGAAGGTGAGGCCATCCGCCTTGAGCTTCGCGGCCGTCGCATCCGAGGTCACGAAATAGGTCGGCATGTAGAGATCCTGCGGCAGCTTTTCGCCGTTGGCCAGACGAGCGGCAACGGCGATGTTCCAGTAGCCGACACGATAGGCGCCGGTCAGCACGTCCATCACCATCTTGCCGTCGTCGATCAGCGGCTTCATCTCGGCGTCGCCGTCATAGCCGCCGTAGAGCAACTGGGTTCCCATCGAGCTGGCAACGGAATCGGCGGCCAGGCAAAGGCTGTCGGAGATGCAGCCGATGGCCTTCAGATCCGGATAGGTGGTGAGCCAGGTCTGGGCGGCATTGGTTGCCTTGGCTGCGTCCCAGCCGGTCGGCTCGATGCCGACAACCTTGATGTCCGGAAACTCCTTTTTCAGGGTTTCGACAAAGCCTTTTTCGCGCGTGTCGGACACGAAGTTGCCACGCGAACCGACAAGCAGGGCGACTTCGCCCTTGCCGCCAAGCGACTTGCCGAGCGCGCGGGCAACCATCGACATGTTGTCGTAGTCCGGATAGAGCGTCGAATAGTTCGAGCCGGCCTCGACCTTGTTGCCCATGGTGATCACCGGAATGCCGGCGGCGGTGGCTTTCTGGATGACCGGAATGACCGCGTTCTTGTCGATCGGATCGATCAGGATCGCGCTGACGCCCTGATTGATGAAATTCTCGATGATGCTGACCTGTTTTTCCAGACTGCCCTCGGCGCTCTGCCAAGTGGATTTCACCCCATAGTCGGCGGCAGCCACGTCGCCCGCTTCCTTCATGCGGACGAAGAAGGAGTTCTGCAGGTCGATTGCCGCAAGCCCCAAAACCTTTTCCGCGGCAAGCGAGGGCGTCGCGATGGCGAGTGCGAGCAGAGCAATGGATGCTTTCAGGGAAATGCGCATGTTTCAGTTCTCCTCTTGTTGCGACAGGACGATTCTTCGCCTCTTTTTCATGTCCCGCACGACGACCGTCCCAGTGACAGGCATTCCGGCGGTATTTCGCGGCACTCGTGCCGTATTCATGTCAGGGCCGCGTCTGCGTGGACCGGCCTTGCTCAACCTCAGCCATTCAGGCCCTCGACACCGGCGCCACAGACAAGCCCGGCGATGCGGGCGCCGCGCGGTGGCTTGAAAGCGCCGCTCATCAAGGCGGCCAGCGATGCCGCGCCGCTGAGGTCGGCGGCGATGCCGAATTCGAACCAGAGCAATTCAGCGGCCTTCTGCATGTCCGCATCCTCGACAAGGACAATGTCGTCGACGTGCTTGGCGACGATCTCGTAGATGCTTTCGTCCGTGCGGCCGCAGGCCATGGTCGCCACCTTCGTCGTTATCTCGGGCAAGCGAACCACACGGCCGGCAGCCAGGGAGGCGTGAAGGGTCGGTGAACCGGTCGGCTCGACACCGATGATCCTGGCTTCGGGTTTGACGTGCTTCAGGACTTCGGACATGCCGCTGATGAGCCCGCCACCGCCGATCGCCACGATGTAGATGTCGGCATCGGGAATCTGATCGACCATCTCCAGCGCCACGGTTCCCTGACCGGACACGATCTGCGCATCGGCGAAGGGATGCATGTAGAAGGCGCCGCACGCCTTTGCCTCGGCCGATGCAGCCTCATGCGCTTCATCCCAGACATTGCCTTCGAAGCGAACGTCAGCCCCCCATTTGCGAAGCTTTTCCGCCTTCAGCGGGCTTGCATTGTTCGGCAGGTAAATGGTGGCGGGAACGCCGGCCCGGGCAGCCACATAGGCGGTGGCCAGGCCGTGATTGCCACCGGATGCGGCGATCAGTCCGTTTTCGATCCGGCTTGGCTCGAGCGTTTTAACCCGGTTCGTGGCGCCCCTGATCTTGAAGGAGCCGCTCACCTGGAGGCATTCCAGTTTCAAATAGACATCATTTTGAAGGTTTGCGCCCGTGGCATGGTCGAGCTTGACGACCGGGGTGCGCCGTATGAAGGGGGCAATGCGCCGGGCAGCCGCCATGATGTCCTCATGGCTCATCGGTCAGTGCCTCCGGATATTCGTTGGCAAGCACGAAGCAGCAATTCCCCGGACGCACGCGGCCGGGCTGACGCTTGGCGAAAACGATGCCGTCGATGGGGTGAAGGAGATCGATGGGCGCGCGTGACGGCGTGTGGAGGAAGTGAATGCGTCCGGCAAGGTCGCCTTTGCTGACGGCACTGCCGAGCGGGCTCAAGGGTTCGAAGACACCGTCCTCCTCGGAAAGCAGATAACCTTCGCTTCCGGGAACCTTGAGCACGCGCGCGTTGGCGCCAGGGGCGATGTCAGGCGCGCCTTTCAGGACACCTGCATGTTTCAGCACATTGCGGATGCCCCTGCGGCAGATGGCCAGCGCATCCGGACTGACAAGGCCGCCGCCGGCCATCTCGCTGCCGATGACGATCAGTCCCTGGTGGTTGGCGGACGCGGTCGAGGTCCGGGTTTCACCGAGATTGTCGACCATGACAACGGTCGGTGCCCCGAAGGCGAGCGTCGCCTTGATGTTCTTGCGATGCCCCTGCGCGGTCGGGGAGGGCTCGATGATCGCGCTCGGCAGGATCATCAGGGACGAACCGCCGGAATGGAGATCCAGGAAGTAGTCGGCCTTCGGAAACAGGATGTCATGCACATAGGCCGCGATCTGGCTTGTCAGCGTGCCGTTGAAATCGCCCGGAAAACTGCGGTTGAAATTCAACCCGTCGACCGGGGAGGTGCGGGTGCCGGCCTCGACGGCCCGAATGTTGATGGCCGGAATCGCAATGATGCGTCCGGCAATATCCCGTGGATCGATCTCGCGCAGAAGCTCGCCGAGCGCGATCGGCCCCTCATATTCGTCGCCGTGGTTGCCACCCTCGATCAGGACCGTCGGACCGTCACCGTTCTTGATGACGGCGAGCGGAACGCGGACCGTGCCCCAGGCATCGTCGTGCGGCGATTGGGGCACATGGAAGAAGCCCATCTGCTTGCCCTCGCGATCGAAATCGACGGACGTGTAAACACTGTTGTTCCGGGGAATGATGGTCGCGCGGACAGTGTTTGCAGGTCTCTGGACGGTCATCGGGTCGGCCTCGAAATTCATTGTCCCCGTCATCATGTCAGTTTTATATATGGTGTCAAGTTTGGATATAAAACCAATGGCAATTCCGATTTCTTGTCTCTATCGTGCGGGACCACCGGGGATTCTTCGAATGGCAGATGACGCAAAAGAGAGTGGCAAACCGACCTATTCGGCCCCGGCGCTGACCAAGGGTCTGGATGTCCTGGAACTGCTGGCGGAGGCGCGGGCGCCCTTGACGATGAAGGAGATCGCGGAAGGCCTCGGCCGTTCGAAGAATGAGATTTTCCGGATGCTGATCGCGCTGCAGGAGCGTCAATATATCGAGCGCAACGCCGAGACCGACGCCTATTCGTTGACCGACAAGCTTTTCAAGCTGGGGCTGCACACGCCGAGCGCTCAGGATCTCATGTCCGCCGCCATGCCCGAGCTGACGCAGATTGCCGGGGACTCAAATCAGTCGCCGCACCTGGTCGTCTTCAATCATGGCTTGACCGTCGTGACCGCGGCCGCTCCCGGCGGCGAGGACATGGCGTTCACGCTGCGCCTCGGCTACGGCCGCCTGGCCACCGACGCGACCTCCGGCCATGTGATACTTGCCTTCCAGTCACCAAAGGTCGCAGCGCGGATGATCGATGAATGTGCGGCGCATTCACCGGCGCCGCTGGATCGTGACGCGCTGGAAAAGCAGCTTCGTACCATCCGCGCGGACGGCTACTGGATGCGCGAGAGCCGCGACTTCGTCGGCATCACCGATATCTGCTGTCCGGTCATCGGGCCGGACGGCAGTGCCGTCGCCTCCATCATCGTCGCCTATATCAATCGCCATACGCGTGAAAGCCGCCATGCCTATACTCTGGAGGTCCTGCGGGCTGCCTGCGATCGCATCTCCATGAAGCTGTCACCGAGGGTTCGCTAAGGGATCGTGATGCGCTGAGGGCGCGGCGAAGCACCGTCCGCTGGCCGTTTGCACCGGATTGATAATACCAGTATAGGTCCAGTCAGGAATGTTTTGATCCTGGGTGCTTCTCGCGCGGGAGGAAGGGCAATGACAACCGTGAACCTGATCGGGCTTGTCAGTCGGGAAATGGAAGCGACAGCGTCCGATGTGCCGCTTTACAGACGGTTGAAATCGGCGATCGAGGCGGCGATCCGCTCCAACGCGTTGAAAGCCGGCGCGGTTCTGCCAGGCGAGCGGGTTCTGGCGGAAGCCCTGTCGATCTCGCGAGTCACTGTGAGAAAGGCCCTGGCGCTGCTCGAAGAGGAAGGGCAGCTCAATCGCCGGCATGGTTCCAAAACCGAGATCGGGTCGCGGGTCGAAAAATCGCTTTCGACGCTGACGAGCTTTTCGGAGGACATTCTGGCGCGCGGCCTGAAGCCTGGATGTCTATGGCTTTCCAAGCAGATAAGCCGCCCATCCCCGGCCGAAATGATGGCCTTGGGTATTGCAGGCAATACCAATGTGGTTCGCATGCGTCGTGTGCGGACAGCCGATGGCGCGCCGATCGCCGTCGAGGTCTCGGCCGTGCCGGTTCGCTTCCTTCCTTCGCCCGGGATGGTTCAGGATTCCCTTTATGAAGCGCTTGATGCACGCGGCTTCCTGCCTCAGAGGGCAATCCAGCGCATGCGCTCGCGCGGCGCATCGCTGGAGGATGCAAAGCACCTTCATTGTGACGCGGGCGCACCGCTGCTGATGACCGAGCGCCGCTGCTTTCTCGCCGACGGACAGATCGTGGAATACTGCGAGACACGCTACAAAGGAGACGTCTACGATTTCGTCTTCGAGCTGCAAAGATAATACCAGTTATGAACTGGTTGTAATCTGGTATTTTCCATTTATCGTGATGGCGACAAGGGAGTGCCGACGTGCAGCGGGAAGACATTGCCAACAGTCTCATCGTGTCCTGCCAGCCGGTTCCCGGCGGCCCGATGGACAGTGCGCAATTCGTGACGGGCTTTGCCAGGGCCGCTGTTGAAGCCGGAGCCAAGGCCCTGCGCATCGAATCCGTGCCCTATGTCGCGGCCGCCCGCCTGACCGTCCGCGTGCCGATCATCGGTATCGTCAAGCGCGATCTCACCGACAGCCCGGTGCGCATCACACCCTATCTGGCCGATGTCGAGGCCCTGGCCGAGGCGGGCGCCGATATCATCGCTTTCGATGCGACGGAGCGTGTCCGTCCCGTTCCTGTCGAAGCGCTTGTGAAAGCCGTCAAGGCCAGGAACAAGCTGACCATGGCCGATTGCTCTTGCCTTGACGATGCGCGCCGGGCCCTTGCCGCGGGTGTCGATTTCGTCGGCACGACGCTTTCCGGCTATGTCGGCGGGCCGGAGCCGCAGGATCCGGATATCGCCCTCATCGCTGAAATGCGAACCCTGACCCCCTACGTCATTGCCGAAGGGCGTATCCGGTCGCCTGAGCAGGCGGCTGCCGCCGCGCGCGCCGGCGCCTGTGCCGTGGTTGTCGGCTCGGCGATCACCCGTACCGAGCACGTCACCTCATGGTTCCACCAGGCGCTTTCCGACGCCTATGCGGCGAGGGGCGCGCAAACCGCCCTTGGCACAAGTGTCCTGGGCCCAACCGTTCTGGGCCCATCCGTCCTGGGCCCATCCGTCCTAGGCATCGACATCGGGGGAACCAAGACCATGGCCGCGCTGGTCAGCGATGGCACGGTGATCGAGGACAAGATCGTGCGGACCGCGCGAGAGGCTGGACCCGACGCCTGGCTGGCATCCCTCGCGCAAAGCACGTCAGCCTGGTCGAGCCGCTTCAGCCGCATCGGCATTGCGGTGACCGGACTGGTGCAGGATGGACGCTGGTCGGCATTGAATCCGGCAACCCTTGGCATTCCCGATGACTACCCGCTGGTCGAAAGGGCATCCGCTGTTTTCGGCAAACCGGTCTGTGCGTTCAACGATGCCCAGGCGGCTGCCTGGGGGGAATACAAATTCGGCGCCGGGCAAGGTCGCGACATCGTCTTTTTGACCATCTCGACCGGAATTGGCGGCGGCATCGTTTACAACGGCCGATTGCTGTCCGGTCTAGCCGGTCACTTCGGTCTGATCCGTGGTCTGTCTGAAGACCGGGCTCCGCTCGAAGACAGCACGTCCGGCCGCTGGATCGCTTCGGAGGCCCTCAAGGCCGGTTCCAAGGCGGACGCCGCCGATGTGTTCGGACACGCGCTGAAGGGCGAGGACTGGGCCGGCGCCATCGTCTCGCGAAGCGCCTCGCGGGTCGCGGCGCTGTGCCGGGACATTCAGATGATGTTCGATCCGAAATCGATCGTCATCGGTGGCAGCATCGGTCTTGCAGAAGGCTATCTCGACCGGGTGCGCGCACATCTGAGCGAGGTCCCGCCGCGCCTTTCCCCCGATCTCGTGGCGGCGAAGCTCGGAGGCCACGCCGGCGTCATCGGTGTTGCCGATCTCGCCGAATGGGCAAGGTAACGGCGCCCGGTCATGCCATGCAAAAATCATCAAAAAGAAGGGAACGATCATGAAATTGAGCAGGACATCTTTTGCGCTTATGGCCACCCTCCTTGCGGGGACGGCTTTGCCGACCTTTGCCAACGCAACCGTGACCGTGCTCGGCTGGCCTGGCGGCTCCGAGGAAACCGCACTGCGGGCAACCGTGGAAACCTACAACAAGCAGGCCAGCGATGCCGACAAGGTGGAGCTGCTGTTCTTCAACCGGGAAGGCTTTTACGACAAGCTGCAGGCTGACATGGCGGCCGGATCCAGTGCCTTCGACGTGAACCTCGTCGCCACCTACTCGCTCGGTCGCTACGCGCCCTATATGGAGCCGGTCGATCTTGGCGCGGACGCGGCCAAGGTTTTCGGCGAATCCGTTCTCAAGACGATGCAGTTCGACGGCAAGCAATACGGCGTGCCGACAGACCTTTCGTTGCACTTCATGTACTACCGCAAGGATCTCATCGACGCCTTGATCGGGGATGACGCCGCCAAGAAGACCTATGGTGAAATCGCCCAGAAATATCTCGGCAAGCCGCTGCAGCCGAAAGACCCGGACAGCTGGACCTGGGACGACTGGGCGGCCACCGCCCTCTATTTCACCAAGCAGGTGAACCCCGACAGCCCGGTGCGTTATGGCACGGTCCTGCAGATGAAGAACCTGCTGTTCAACATGATGGTCTTCCAGTCCCTGCCGCGCTCCTACGGCGGCGACTGGATGGACAAGAACGGCAATGTCACGGTGGATTCCGATGCCTACAAGACCGCCCTCGAGCTCTACAAGAAACTCTATGATGCTGGGTCTTCGCCCAAGGATTCGCTGAGCTACGAATATGCGGAAACCAACGCGGCCTTCGCATCCGGCCAGGCCGCGACGGCGCTGCAGTGGAATGCCGCGGCGGCGGATCTGACCAGCACCGAAAAATCCCCGGCCGTCGCCGAGGTGACCGGGATCGTCGCACCACCGGCAGGTCCCGACGGACGCGCCGATCATATCCACGGCCTTGGTTTGGGCCTTAACAAGAACGCCAAGAACAAAGAAGGCGCCGTCAAGTTCCTGAAGTGGCTCGCCACCGAGGATGCGGCCTTGCTCTATGCGCGCAGCGGCGGTTCGCCGGCATTGTCTCCCGATGTCGTGGCCAAGGTTGCGAAGGAACGTCCCGACCTCGTCAAGCTCGGCGAATTCGCCAGCAAGTACGGCTATGTCATGACCGGAGCGACGTCCGCGAGTGCGCTCCCGGTCTATGAGCTGCAGGCAAAGGAGTTCACCGGCTACTGGTCCGGCCAGCAGAGCCTCGAGGATGCGCTCGCCCACACCAAGGCGGGCATGCAGGTCCTTCTCAAGAAATGAACCATTTGCCGGACGCCGGGTCGAGGCTCGGTGTCCGGCGCGTTTGGCGGATCGACATGGCCCTTGTGACACGTGCCGAAGGCAGGATGTATCTGACGCCGCTGGTCGGCTTCCTGCTGCTATTCCTCGGCTTTCCGGCGATCGTCAATCTGATCTATTCCGTTTCGACCGTCACATTCGAGACGCTGCGCAGTCCGGTGTTGAGCGGTTTCGCCAACTATGTCGCGGTGTTGAACGACCGCGAATTCTGGAGCTCGGCCTGGTTCTCTCTGCGCTTCGGTATTCTTACCGCATCAGCGGAATGTCTGATCGGCCTTTTCCTTGCCATCTTCCTGGCGCCGCTTCTGAGCAAGCGACCAGTCCTGATGGCGCCGTTGATGCTGCCGCTTATGGTCGCGCCGGCCATGGTCGGTCTCATGTACCGGCTGGTGCTGCATGAATTCGCGGGCCCCGTCCCCTACTATCTCTTCGAATGGTTTGGCGACAGCCCGGCCTTCCTCGACATCAACAATGCCTTCCGCACCCTTGTCGTCGTGGAGACGCTGCAATGGACGCCTTTCGCCTTCCTGCTCTTCTACATGGCCTATTCGGCCATACCGCTCGACGTGCGCGAAGCCTCCTCGCTCGATGGCGCATCACCGTTTGAGATCGTTCGGTGGATCGACCTGCCGTTGATGAAGCCGACGCTGGTCATCGCGTTTTTCATCCGTTTCATCGACGGTTTCCGGGTGTTCGACAATGTCTATGCGCTGACCGGCAGTGGCGCTGGCGGTTCAACGACGTCCTTGTCGATCTACATCTATCAGGCCTTCTTCAAGGAAGGGGCTATCGGCAAGGCGGTCGCCGCTTCGGTTATCCTGTTCCTGGCGTCGTTCATCGTTCTCCACGGCCTTAACCGGCTTGCCGGCCGCAGGAAGCGTTGACGATGGTCAGGGCACTGCGCTGGATCGTTTTTGCCATCGCCGTGCTGGCGATGAATTTCCCCATTATCGTGACGCTGATCACATCGCTCAAAAGCCAGCGCGAGCTTTCGACGAACCCCGGTTTGTGGATCAGCCAACCGACGCTCGACAACTATCTGGAGGTTCTGACGCAGACCAGCCGCTTCAACATCTATGCCTACCTGCTGAACAGCACCGTGGCGGCGCTGATCGGAACCGGCCTTGCGATCGTGCTCGCGTTCCCGGCTGCCTATGCGATCGCGCGTAGCGAGGCGGGAAAGCGCTTGGTCCTGCCGATCGTCATCAACCTTCGCGCCGTACCGCTGATCATCTTCGCGATCCCGCTTTACATGATGTATCAGTGGCTGGGCCTGCTCGATACGCAGATCGGGCTCGGGCTCATCCTGACCATCGTCAACGCGCCTCTTGCGCTCGTCATCCTGGTGAACGCGATTTCAGATGTACCGGTCGAACTCGACGAGGCGGCGAAAGTCGATGGCGCAAGTTCCTTGCAGGTGATGATGATGATCGTCCGGCCCGTCATCCGACCGGCGCTCGTCACAACCTTCATTTTCGGCTTCATCACTGCCTGGAACGAGTTCCTCTTCGGTCTCATGCTGACAACCAGCCGTGCCGTGCCGATGACGGTCGGCGCGTCCTTCTTCTTCGCCGCAAGCGGCGGCGGCGTAAAATGGGGAACCGCTTCCGCGGTCATGATGCTGGGCGCCTTGCCGCCGGCCTTGCTGGGTCTTGTGATGTATCGGCAGATATCAGGATCCATGACCGCTGGAGCGGTCAAAGGCTAAAGCAAGACGAAGTTCGTCGTTCTGACTAGTTGGACAACCCTATCCGACAGGGCGAGCGCACTTGTCAGGCCAGGTGACTCGATTCCGAAAAGACTGATCAGCCGTCCGGACTGATCTGCCAGAATGTCGAAATCGCCGAACTGCAACCCGTTCGTTTTAGGCCGCAGCCCGCAATAGCTCGGCTCCAGTTCCCCGTCCCTCAGCCCCGGCCAGTAGCGTCGGATGGCCGCGTAAAATGGTGTGGCCCGAGTTGGGTCGACCGCGTAGCCGACCTCATCGACGGGCTCGACGTCCGGCCCGAAACGAACCGATCCGGCCATATCCAGCGTCAGGTGAACTCCGAGGCCGCCTGGTTCCGGAACCGGATAAACAAGATGGTTGAAGGACGGGCGGCGTCCAAGCGCAAAATAATTGCCTTTGACGTAGGTGACATCTGGGATTTTGCCGCCATGCCCGCCCGCAAGGCTCCGGGCAACGAGATGGGCTGACAATCCGGCCGCATTGATGACCAGATTTGCGGCGATCCGATAGCCTTCCATATCGCCGCCAAACTGGAGCTCGCAGCCCGTTTCGGCGACGTTGCCGCCGAGAACCGGCGCGCGAAACGCAAAGGTGGCACCGGCATTCTCGGCATCGCCCTGTAGCCCCAGCATCAGCGCGCGGCTGTCGACGATCCCCGTGCTTGGGGACAAAAGCGCGCCGGCAACCTCCAGTTCAGGTTCAAGCCGTTCCACATCCGCGCGGCTGAGCATCTCCAGGTCCGCAACACCATTGTCCGCAGCCTTGGTCCGGATCCCCTCCAGGATCGGCAATTCCGCGTCGCTGGTAGCGACGATCAGCTTGCCGATGCGTTGGTGCGGAATCCCGCGCGCTTCGCAATAGCGGTAAAGCGCGTTCTTTCCTTCGACGCATAGCTGCGCTTTCAGGCTGCCCTTAGGGTAGTAGATGCCGGCATGGATGACCTCGCTGTTGCGGCTCGACGTGCCCAGCCCGGGGCTGTCCTCGGCCTCCACGACAAGAACTTCGCGTCCCTCGAGCGCCAGCCGCCGCGCAATCGCCAGACCGACGACGCCGGCGCCGATGACGATGCAATCGACTTTCTCGTCGGGGACCCCCATCGTCATTCGCCAGCCCCTGGGGCACAATGCAGGACGTGCAAGCAGGCCTCACCAGAATTCCGGCCCGCCGAAAGCACCACAAGCATGAGATGTCACTCCATCGGCCGTTTTCTGTCCGAGCGTGCAACGAAATAAAGCACCGCGATTGCGGCAAATACCATAATGTTGATGATCGACGAAAGCGCATAGAGCTCCGGCTTGACACCATAGCGCAGTGCGCCCCAGGCGACCGATGGCATGGTAGGCGTGGCGCCGGGTAGAACGAGATATTTCCGGCCATTGAGCGACAGCACGAAGGCTACGATCAGGCTGCCAAATAAACCTGACCATGCAGGAATGCGTCATCGCCTTCGATTATCGAGGTACGCCGAACAAGCTGGTCGCGGATTTCATTTCGGTGGTAAACCGCGTCTCCCAAGGCCACGATAGCCAAGTTGCGATGTAGTGGCGCGCCATGTTTGTCGTGTCCATGTCTTCGGAATACGCATGCGGTTCGGCTTCGATCCGGCTCGGCCCGGCGGCGCGCATGCAGGGTCAGTATGACCGCAGCCTCGCCGCTCCAGGAACGCATTCGCAATCAGCTTCGGGCTCAGTTCTTCGAGCGAATTCAAGTCGGTGAGCGGATCAACGAGGCGGAGATCGCGGCGACCCTTGGCGTCTCGCGTACACCTGTGCGTCACGCTCTGGTGCAATTGCAGGGTGAAGGGGTCGTAACTTACGAGCCCAACCGCGGCTCGATTGCTCGAAGCGATCCAGCCGGGCGCTCGCCGAGATCAGGTGGGGTCGCTTTCTCTCGACGAGAAAGTGATGCGCGACATGGCACTCGGTGTCCTGGATGGGATCATCAGCGAGCGGGCACTGCTGGCGCGCTACAATGCGACGCCGGGCGCGCTGACCTCGACGTTGCGCCGGCTGATGCGCGACCAACTCGCCGAACCGTCTCCCGAAGGCCGACATCGAAAGGCTGCTGCGCGAGATCAACGGCGAGGCGGATGAGCGGGACGATCAAGCCGCTTGAATTCGACGGCGCGTGCCCGCCGCAGCCCAGCTGCAAAGGCGCCGGTTCAATGTTTGATTGACTGAACCGCTCCAACTCACTGTTTTTGCGCGGCTACTGAAGGAAGGCCGCTGCACGCCTTTCCTGGAGTTGCGCTACAGAAATTATCCCCGGCCCAGGATCATCTCCGCTGCCCGGTGCCCGATCATCATGCTGGGGGCATTGGTGTTGCCGCCGATCAGCTTCGGCATCACGGACGCATCCGCGACCCGCAAGCCACTGATGCCGCGCACCTTGAGCGTTGCCGGGTCGACGACGGCCATCGCATCGGTCCCCATCTTGCACGTCCCCACCGGATGATAGACGGTGAGCGCTTCGGCACGCAGATAGGCGAGGATCTCGTCATCGCTGCGAACATCCTTGCCCGGCAGCATCTCCGTCCCCCTGATCGGGTCGAACTCGGATGCGGCAAAGATTTGACGCGCGATCTTGATGCCTTCGACCAACACCCTGGCATCCTCGTCGTTCGAGAAGAAGCGATGATCGATCAGCACATCCCGGTTCGATGCCTGGCCTGACAGTTTGAGTTCGCCGACGCTTTTGGGCCTGAGCACGCAGGTGTGCATTGCGTAGCCATGGCCGTACTCCACCAGCCTGCCGCGATGGCTGCGATAGCCGGGCACGAAATGGAACTGGATGTCGGGAATGCCGTTCGCATACTTCGTCCGGGCAAAGCCGCCGGCTTCGACGTAGTTGGTGGTGAGCATGCCCTTGCGGCCGGCAAAATACCGGAAGGGCGCAGCCAGCACGCGGGGCAGGTTGGGCAGCGACAGGCCGAGCGTCTTCGTGCTCGAGGAGCGGACCGTGATCATGCCGTCGATATGGTCCTGAAGGTTCTTGCCCACGCCCGGCAGATCGACAACCGGCTTTATACCGATCGCCTGCAGCTCGGCGGCTGCGCCGATGCCGGACGCCAGCAAGATCTTCGGTGAATTGATCGCCCCGGCCGAAAGCACGATTTCGCGGCGGGCCGACAGCGTCTTCTGCTCGCCCTTGTACCGCACCCGTACCCCTGTCGCGCGTTCCTCGGCTATATCGAGGTCGATCACTTCGCATTCGCTGAGGATTGTGAGATTCTTGCGATCGAGCACCGGGCGCATGAAGGCGGTGAAACTGCTGAAGCGCTGGCCGCGATCCTGGGTGACATTGTAGATGCCGAGGCCGAACTGGCTTTCGGCATTGAAGTCGCTGTTGGCCGGAAGACCGGCATTGTTGCCGGCCTTGACGAACATCGACGACAGCACATTCGGATCGCGCGGCTTGTCGACCAGCAGTTCCCCGCCTGTACCGTGGTAGTGCGGGTCCTGGCCAAGCAGGTTGCGCTCGAGCTTCTTGAAGACGGGAAGCACGTCGCTGAATGCCCAGCCTGCGCAGCCGAGTCGCGACCACTCGTCATAGTCCTGCGCGGCGCCCCTGATGTAGACCATCGAGTTGATGGAACTGGAGCCGCCCAGCGCCTTGCCGCGATTGACCGGAATCCTGCGGCCGTTGAGGTTGGGCTGAGGCACGCCGACATAGCAGTAGTCATAGTTCGGATTGCCGTAGAGCGAGAGGATGCCGGCAGGCACCTTGACCCGCAGGCCGCTGTCGCTGCCGCCGGCTTCGATCAGGCACACTTTGTGGGACGGGTTGGCGCTCAGGCGATTGGCAAGGACACAACCGGCCGAGCCTGCGCCGATGACGATGTAGTCGTAGTCAAGATTTTCGGTCTGCATGGCCAGCCCCTTTGAGAATGGAGATGCCGGGGCGGCGCGCGCCCCGGCTGAGCGGCTCATTGCAGAAGCTGCGTCCAGACCTTGGTGACGAGTTCCTGCGCCGCCGGCGAGCAGGCCTGGCCCATCTTGACGGGAACGGTCGGGAACAGCTCCGGAGCGTTCTCCTTGTTGTAGAGCGCCTTGCTCTCGTCGATCTTCACCGGCGAAGAGTGGCCGTAATAATTGTACTGCGCCGTCGCGTTGTCGATCTGGGTCATGAAATCGATGAACTTCTTGGCGTTCTCGATATTGGTCGCGCCCTTCGGCACGACATAGGAATCCAGCCAGCCGACCAGACCTTCTTTCGGCATCGCGTATTCGACATTGGCCTTGTCGTTGCGGCGAAGCCTCATGGTGTTGCCGTCCCACCAGAAATGGGCGGCAACCTCGCCGCTGCCGATGCGGTTTTCGATGTTGTCGCTGGAATAGGCCGCCACGAATGGCTTCTGCGCCAGCAAGAGGTCGAGCACGCGCTTCATCTCCTGCGGGTCTTCGCTGCAATATTTGATGCCGAGATAGTTTTCCGCTGCCGGAATGACTTCGTCGGGCTGCGCC
>NZ_RZQI01000481.1:0-4544 GCF_003998335.1 Mesorhizobium sp. M7A.F.Ca.CA.002.05.1.1
CTTCGACGCGGCGCTGGTAGAGATCGTCGATGCGGGCAAACAGCCGCTCATTCATCGAAATCGCCGAGAAATGCCTGGACATTTTCGGCGAGATGTCGCGCTCCAGCGCTTGGATCGTCTCGTTGGTGTAGGCGCCGGCGCGGCACCAGAAGATCGACGAGACGCGATCGAGCGCTTCGCCGCCGAGTTCCAGCGCGGCAAGCGTGTTCTCGATGGTCGGCGCATCCTTGTTGCCGGCGATCGCCTCGATCTCGGCCTCGTGCGCCTTCAGCGCCGCGTCGAAGACCGGGGAAAAGTCGCCATCGCCAATGCGCGTGAAATCGGGCAGGCCGAGCGGCCCTTGCCACGCGGTCAGCGGATGGGCGGCGAGGTCGACGGCTTTCGTGGAAGGCATGGACAGTCTTTCGATCGTTGACGGGGAGAGGTTTGGTCGTCCCCGATGTAGGGCGAGGCCTCGCAAGGCGCAACGGCTCGGCCCTCAGGATGGCGTCAGAAGCCGTCGCACGTCTCGGCGATTGCCGCTTGCGAACTGGCGGTGATGCGGTCGTCGGTCACCGCGAAAGTCTCATGCATGAGCTTGTCATTGTTGGGAAAGTCGTAGCAGGCGACCACGGTGGTGACCCCGCCTTCGCTCTTTTCGATCCGATGCCGGATCGCTGCGCCCGCAACCGCACCTTTCCATTCGTCCATCGAGGCGATGAATTCCTGCTTGCTTTGCACGATGCCGAGGTCGTCCAGCTTGATGCGGACATCATCGGCGAGCAGGTCGGACAGTTCGGTGCGGTCGGCGACCAGCAGCGCCGAATACCAGCGGCTGATGAGGGCACGATCATCGGCGCGGGCGGCAATAATCGCTATCAGCAGCGCGGCCGCCGTCAAAGCGGCCGACCTGATGTTTACCACCTTGCGCGCCGCTGTGTTCATCCCAGCTCCGGCCGTTCGAAATCGCCGGTTTCCTTGTTCATCGTCCAGAGTTCGCCGGTCGAGATATCGAACCAGGCCCCATGCAGCGACAGTCGCCCCTTGCCCTCGAGAATCGAGACGCAGGGAAAGGTTCTGAGGTTGGCGATGGAATAGCGGATCGAGATGCGCTCCAGCGCGGTCTGGCGCTCCGACGCGGTCATGAAGGTGCTGGAGGAGACGGTTTCGGCCGCCGGCGCGATCAGGCTCATCCACTTGCCGATGAAGTCGCCCGGCGAAAGCGGCGCGGAATTGGTGTCGAGCGCTGCACGGATGCCGCCACAGCGGCCATGGCCCATGACGACGATGTTCTTGACCTTGAGGCTCTGCACGGCGAATTCAAGCGCCGCCGAGGTCGAATGGAACTCGCCATCGGGAGCATAGGGCGGCACCAGATTGCCGACATTGCGCAGCACGAAGAGTTCGCCGGGCCCGGCGTCGAAGATCGCCTCGGGCGCCGAACGCGAATCGCAGCACGCGACGATCATCGTCTCCGGCGCCTGGCCTTCGCGAGCGAGATCGCGATAGCGCCCGCTCTCTGTGAGATAGCGGCCATTCATGAAATTGCGGTAGCCGGCGAGAAGATGTTCAGGGAGATGGGACATGGGCGGCGTCTGGAGCCTTTCCGGGTTGGATGCGGCAGCTCGTTGCGGTCTAGAGAGGCTCTAGCGGCAAAAGCCGGTCGCGAGCAATGCAGAATTATGAGGGCTGGCTAGAAATGCCATGCATCGAGCGCAACCTTGGCCAACAGCGTTACGCCCAGATGGCGACAGGAATGCCAAAGCTGTCGCGGCCCGGCGGGTCGGGCAGCGGCCGTGCCTCACCGCTGGCGATGCGACCGGCGATCAGCGTCATCGCGGCCGCGTCGAGGAAATCGTCGGCGGCGGCGCCGCGCGGTGGCGGCTGGTCGAGAAAGGCCGTGTCATAGCCATGCCGGCAAAGCAGAGCCTTGCGTTCCGCCATGCCGGCCGGATTGATGCCGCCCTTGATCTTCTTCGGCAGTTGCATGGCCTGATCGCCGTTCAGGCGGCAGAAAGCGACTTCCGGATGCGATTCGAACACGCGGCCGCGCAGATCGGGTCGCGCGATCAGCAGGGCGTCGATCTCGCGGATCTTGGCAAAAATGCCGAACGCCTGGATCGAGACTCCGCGCGGCGGGTCGGATGTGGTCAGGGCCACCTCGCTTGCCCTGATGTGCGCGGCATACCAGGCTTCGATGGTGGTGAAATCATTGGTCTCCGCATAGAGCGTGGCACGGGAGGGGATCGAGAAGACGCTGGATTGGCGCGCCCCGAGCAGCGGCCGCACCAGCGCTTCGGGGCCGCGACCGCCCTTGCCCGAAAAGTCGGGTAGGCCGATCGGCATGTCGACAGCGATGACAGCGTCTTCGGGAAGGGATGCGAGCAGGGCAGTGAAGGTTGCAAAGACACCGACCGACGGTGCCATGCCAAAAGCGCACCGGACGGCGATCCAGCCGGCCTTGCAGCCGTCGACGCCGACAAGCACGGCCTCAGTCGACGTCACGCCCGGCGGCCCCGCCCCGGATGCGTGAGGTGGCGAAGCTGGACCATCGCCATCGGATGCGACAGGCTCTGCGCATCGGTTTCGAGCTGCAGTTCGTCGCCGCCGCGCTTGGCGGTGCGCGCCAGGATCTCGTAGACCGCCGCCGTCGTCGATTGCAGCGCCTTGACCGGCGGCTGGCCGGACAGGATACGTGCCAGATAGACGGCCGCCGTCAGATCGCCCAGGCCATTCGGCGGCTTGTCGATCAGGCGATGTTCGGCGAGCAGCGCCTGGCTGCTATCGAGCAGCAGATTGCCGGTGCCGCCCGTCATCATCGACGGCGCAGAGGTGACCAGCATGGTCGATGGTCCGGCGTGGAGCGCTGCCGCGATCGCCGATTTCAGGTCGGGCAACGCGGCGCCGGCCATCCATTCCAGTTCGTAGCGGTTGGGGGTGGCTATGTCGGCGATCGGCATCAGCCGGTCGCGCATGGCGATGGCTGTCGGCTCGGGCACGTAGAGGCCGCCCGAATCACCCATCACCGGATCGCAGATATAGACGGCGCCGGGTGTCCTTGCCTTCACCGCGGCGACCAGCGAGGCGACGGCCTCGGCCTGGCCGGCCTCGCCGAGATAGCCGGACAACACGGCGCCGACTTCACCCAGCCATGGCGCCCGCTCGAGATCGGCCATCAGCGCCTTGAACTGGTCGAGCGGCGGTACGATCCGTGTTGCCCGTCCATGGCCGGGATGCCAGGGCAGGATGACGGTCGGCACCGCCCAGACCGGGAACCCCAGGGTCTCCAGCGCAAACACGGCGGCACGGTTGCCGACCGAGCCGCGCGCGACATGGCTGGAAATGACGATGACCGCACGCGGCGCGTCGGTTTGTTCGGCGCTCATTGTCGTTTGATTCCTAACTGCCCCGGATGACGTAAAGCACGAGCCAGACCATCAGGCCCAGCGCCAGCAGCAGGCCCAGCGTGCGGCCAAAGCGGGTGCCCCAAACTTCGATCGGATCGGCGCGATCGGCATCGGCCGCGGTGACGTGATCGCGCATGCCTTTCGCGGCCCGCCCCGCAAACGAGTCGCCCGCCGGATTCGTCTCGTGCGCGATGCGCTCGAGGATACGGCGCGATTCCTTCTCGCTGTCCTGGCGCTCCGCCATGATGATGTCCCGTTTTGTGGACCTTATCGCGTTCGTACGGCCAATCACAGACCCTTGCAGCGGCATCGGGCATGGCAGGCGAGGGGCTGCCGGCCCGGGCGGTTTTCTTGCGCGCTGATTGTGGTAATGCTTCGCGTGCAACTTCTACCGAGGGACCCCATCATGTTTGCCCAGCGCCTTGCCTCGCCGTCCATTTTCCGCACGCTGCCCGCCTTCCTGATGATGGCGATCGTGCTGCCGCTGCTTGCCGGCTGCGGCTACAACACCATCCCCACAGCGGAAGAAAACGCCAGGGCGGCGTGGAGCGAGGTGCTGAACCAGTATCAGCGCCGCGCCGACCTCATCCCCAACCTGGTCGAGACGGTGAAGGGTTATGCCTCGCACGAAAAGGATACGCTCGACGCGGTGGTCGAGGCGCGCGCCAAGGCAACGCAGATCACGGTAACACCGGAAACGCTGAAGGATCCCGAAGCCCTCAAGAAGTTTCAGGATGCCCAGGCGGGGCTGACCAGCGCGCTGTCGCGGCTGATCGCGGTCTCGGAGGCCTATCCCGACCTCAAGGCCAATCAGAATTTCCTGGCGCTGCAAGCCCAGCTCGAAGGCACCGAAAACCGCATCGCGGTGTCGCGGCGCGACTACATCCAGGCGGTCAGGGACTACAATCTGACGCTGAGGACCTTCCCCTCGGTGCTGTGGGCGACCTTCTGGTTCCGCGGCAATGAGCCCTTTGCCAATTTCACTGTCGCCGAAGACAAGATGCAGCCGCCGAAGGTCGATTTCGGCACGAAGCAGGGCGGGTGAACGTCGACTGTCATCGGAATAAATCCCGCGAAATGACGGGCTGCTGGCGTGCAAACACCCCCCTCTGTCCTACCGGAACCGGCCCTTCGCTGGCGCTTCGGGCGTTCGTCGTT
>NZ_RZQI01000482.1:0-4543 GCF_003998335.1 Mesorhizobium sp. M7A.F.Ca.CA.002.05.1.1
CGACGTGCAGGTGATGATCGCGCCCGGCAAGGTCAACATGCACATCGTCGGCCTGGGCGACAAGGCGGTGGCCGAAAGTCGCGAGCGGGTGCAGGCCGCGAGGCAGCCGAATGCAAAAACTACTTGGCAAATGTCGGGTACGCTTCCGTCAAAACGTCAAAGGGTCTAGTGCCCACAGCGAGTGGTTTGCGATTGATCCCCCGCGATCGCCAGTGTTGCCACTATCCAAGTCATAGGCGACCTGTGTATTGCTCAAGAACTAGTGCCGCCTCTTTTGTGTTCCCGTTCTGAATTTGGGGGAAGAATGTCAAAGACTGGGTTAGCTGTACTTAAAGAGGCGGCGAACAAAGGGAAACTGGTAGCTATCATGGGTACGGGCGTCAGTCGCGCCCTAGCGGCCGCTGAAGCTCCACATCACAGTTGGCGAGGCCTGATCGAGACGGGCTTGTCATATGCACGCGCACGAGGCCGCATCACCCAGGATCAAGAACGGCGTTGGGCCCGGACCCTCGGCTCCGATGACATCGATGACATGTTGGCAGCCGCCGAATTTGTTACTCAAAAGCTTCAAGGTGCGGATAAGCTTTTGTATGAACGCTGGCTACAAGAGTTATTTTTTGGAGAGAAATGCGGTACCGGCAAGATGGCTGAAGCTATCCGCTCACTCAGAGACGCAAATATACCGTTGGCTACGCTAAATTACGACACGTTACTTGAACAGGCGACTGACCTTCCAGGAATTACACTATCTGACACCTCGCAGGTAGTTAGTTGGATGCAGCGAGATCATCCAGGCATTTTGCATCTTCATGGCAAATGGGACGTTCCCGGTTCCTGCATTCTTGGTATTCGCGACTATACCGCAACACTAACTAGCGAAGTGCGATCCCTCATCCAGCGATCTTTGTCTTCATTCGGTCAGCTTCTTTTTGTTGGATGTGGCGACACTTTTTCCGACCCAAACTTTAGTGCGCTAATAAATTGGTGCCGCACGAACATTGGTGGTGCCCCACCGCTCCACTATGCATTCGTTACAGAGAAGGACTACGGCCCGCGCAAGAAGGATCAAGCTTGGCAGGGGTTCGTCGACCCTATCTCGTACCCTAACCATGCCGATCTGCCAGCCAAACTCTTGGAAATCGTCGCCGACGTTCAGGCTGCAAAGAGGAAACCCAAGCGCACCTCAAGTTCTCTAATTGACGAAGCGCAATGCCTTGATGCCTATCGCACCTTCCTCATTCGTGACTGCGGTCAAATGACGATAGAGGGGGTGCGTGCCGATATGGACACCGCACAGCGGAAGTTTGATCTCGAACGCTTATTTGTTCCGTTGGACGTGGTGCCTATTCCACCTGAATTTCCGCTGACCGACCCCAAGCGAGAACAAAAGCTATCTGAGTGGCAGGAGTCTGATGGGCGAGGCAAAACGTTTGGTGAAGCGTTCAGAGATAATAGGCGAATTGCGCTCTTGGCATTTCCAGGGGGCGGCAAGACACTGCTCCTGAAACGTTTGGCTGTTGCTTACGCCGAACCGAAACGACGAAAGCTGAGCAGAGACCAACTGCCCGATGTGACGCTTTTTCCGGTGATGATTCGCTGTCGAGAGTGGAGAGACCACATCCAAAAACCAATCCCAACAATTCTTAACGAGTTATCACAGATCACCGGGCAAACGAACTTGTCCAACTTCTGGGATGCCATTGTTCCGATGCTTCGTCGGGGAAATATTATATTATTGGTAGATGGCTTAGACGAAATCCACGTTGATGCCCATAGGACTACCTTTGTCGAACACCTTGAGCGTTTCCTAGAAGACTATCCGAAGATCCGACTTGTCGTAACCAGCAGAGAAGCAGGCTTTGCACTCATTGCTCCTACGCTTGCGCGGTTCTGCCAACGCTGGCGCGTGGCGCCCCTTAGCGAAGAGGCTATAGCATTACTTTGCGATTATTGGCACAAGCTCATGGCTGGCGACAAACCAGAAGCCTTGGCCGAGGCCGCCGAAACAACTGCTAGGATCATGCAATCCAGTGCTTTGCGCAGACTAGCGGAAAACCCGCTGCTTCTGACTATGTTGTTGGTTGTCAAGCACGGAGCAGGACGACTCCCGCCCGACAGAGTGAGCTTGTATGACAGGGCGGTGGAGGTTCTCCTCGATACTTGGAATATCAAGGGTCACGAGGCGCTCAACGTCAAGGAAGCAGTTCCGCAACTCGCCTACGTCGCGTTTGAGCTACATAAGCAGGGCAAGCAAACGGCCACAGAACATGAACTCATCAAGTTATTAGAAGCCGCGCGGAAGTACGTGCCCCAAATCACGAGATACGCAAGGGACACGCCGCACGACTTCGTTAAGCGCGTTGAGCTGAGGTCCAGTCTCCTCGTTGAAGCCGGGCTTCAGAAAGACGGGCACAAAACGGTCCCATTTTATCAGTTTCGACATTTGACATTCCAGGAATATCTAGCCGCAGTTGCCGCAGTTGAGGGCCACTATAGGGGTTACACGAGCAGAGACACACCGCTGACCCCTTTGAATCGCTATCTCGAAGGGGAGGAATGGAAAGAAGTCGTACCTATGGCTGCAGTCCTTGCTCGCAAGCAAGCAGAGCCGCTGTTGGTGAGATTGAACACACTGGCTCAAAAGGCCATCGCCAACAGGATTCGCTCCGACGATGATATGGGGCCTATTAAATTAGAAAATGCAGTCCAGCTACTATTAACGAGCCTTGCGGAAGAAGCCGAAGCGTCCCCCGATACCCTCAGTAAAAGTTTGGAAGTTCTTGCACTCCTCGCCAAAGGTTGCCGGGATGATTCCGATCTGTGGAGAACTCTGGCAATAGGACCGTATGGTATCGAGTTTGAGGAGAAAGCTTGGCAACTGTACACACAAGGCTTCCAACCCGAGTCGCTGTGGCTGAGGAATACTTACGCGGTTATCGCAGCTATGCGGCTACACAATCGGCATGCAGTTGCGGCTGATGCCCATCGAGAAGTGATGGATTGCCTTCAAAAAGGCACCCACAGCGAAGAAATCCGCAGAAATTTTCTTGCTATTTCGGGAGATATATGGAGTTCGACACATGAGACGCTAAATATCTGGTCCGACAACGACACAGCAACCTTGGTAGAGCAATATATTTTGTCCAAAGATTCCGATAATACGGAGGCAGCGCTTTGGGCCAGAGCCCTTCTACACGATCGTGAGACAACAATCAGACCAAAGGTAGGTACTTTGGAACTTGTTGCTAACTTATACTTCTTAGACGGCTCTATAGCGAGTCTTGCCGGCTTCTTTTTGGGAAGGGTGGTCGGGTTTCCGCGGGCGTATTGGAAGCCGCAGTTTGATGCCGATCAGAAAGAGCGCATCGTCGGTATACTAGAGTCAGACCGCGTAGACGGTCGCGATCGCAGCTTGTGGCATGGCGCGCTCGTTTTGAGCTATTACGCCCGTGGCGTTGTCGATGATAGCAAACTAGGGTCATTGCTAGAGCAAATGAAGGATCGTTCTGACGTGGCCAATCTGATGACGTCACTCCTCGCTGGGAAGTCGAGAGAAGGTTCGATGAGAGTGAGGCGCCCGAGCGTAACGTTGTGACTGCCTTCGGGGCAGTTCGGAGCTGTATAGAACCCGACCACGAGCGCGAAGAAGGCTAGGCTTAATTCAGAGCAATCGGTCAACGGCGAGCTCAGCCCAAAATGCCCTTGGACGTGGCTGCCGCAATCAATTCGATTGACATGACCACGGGCCCATAGTGGTTCGTTGGCATGTCCAATGACAAGAATAACCTCCTCGAATCTTGGATGCTCCAGCGCTTGAAACAAGTCGAGGCTGCGCTGGCGCATCGTGAGTGGCTTGTCGATGGACAGTTTTCCGCCGCCGATATCTTAATGACGGACGTACTTTGGATACCCATGGTCATGGCTGCCGGCAGTTTTCCGACAACATGATGTTACGTCGATCCATCCTGCGACGGCTAGACGGTGCATTTTGCAGCGGGCGACAAGTCCGTGGCAATCTGTGGCAGGGCGCAATGTCTGGTCGGAGATCAACCTGCGTTTCAGGTTGATCGGAATAGCATTTATAGCTGCGGTGGTTTTGTTCCTGTATTGTTCTTGATTATCCCAGAAATCTATGTTTGTGTTGGGCGATGTCGTTGGCCGCCTAGCCGTGTAGGCTTAGGCACGCAGCATATCCGGGGGCATAGAAATGGTGGCGCGGGTTCGCACGGTCGCTTTTCAGGGCATCGAGGCCGTGCCGGTCGACGTGCAGGTGATGATCGCGCCCGGCAAGGTCAACATGCACATCGTCGGCCTGGGCGACAAGGCGGTGGCCGAAAGCCGCGAGCGGGTGCAGGCCGCACTGCATGCTTCCGGCCTGTCGATGCCGTCGAAGAAAGTCACGGTCAATCTGGCGCCGGCCGACCTGCCGAAGGAAGGCAGCCACTACGACCTGCCGATCGCGCTTGGCCTGATGGCTGCCCTTGGCGCCATTCCGGGCGACATGCTGGCCGGCTATGTCGTGCTTGGAGAATTGTCGCTCGAC
>NZ_RZQI01000483.1:0-4538 GCF_003998335.1 Mesorhizobium sp. M7A.F.Ca.CA.002.05.1.1
ATCCCGACATCGTCATGCTGACGACCGTTGGCCCTCGCTTCGGCGCCGGTCGTCTGGCCGATCTCTATGAAAGCCTGGGCGGCAGCGTTACCCGTATCGGCAAGCCCGACAAGGCGATTTTCGAAGCCGCGCTGGCGCTGGCCGGCGAGCCGGACCCTGGCACCGTGGTCTGTGTCGGCGACAGCGTCGAACACGATATATCGGGGGGAAACAGCGCCGGCATCGCCACCGCGCTGGTGCTGAGCGGAATACTGGCGGACACACCGGATCTCGCCGCTGTTTTCGACGAACAGCAGGCCTGGCCGGACTACATCACGGACAGTTTCAGCTTCCGCTGACCGCCTCCAGCATACGCCGCGCGCTCTCCTCGTCGGTGATCAGGATGGTTGGGGCGATGAGGGTCATGGCGCCGAGCAGCGCTTCGGTTTTCTCCTCGCCACCGGAGGTGAGGATACGGATCGGCGCCTTGCGCAGACGGTCGACATCCACCGACATCACGTGGCTGTTGACCGGATGGTCGACCAGATCGCCGTTGCGGTCGAAGAAATGGAACAGGAGGTCACCCACGGCGCCTCGCGCAAGCAGGGCCTCCCGATCCGCCTCCTTGAGAAAGCCGCCCCGAGAGAAGGTGGTGGCCGAGGCAATCCCGCCGACGCTCAGCAGAACGGCATCAAGCACGTCGGCCATTTCGAAAATCTCCTGCAGGCCGCAGCGCTCGATCAGTGCGATCTTGGTCTCGACGCTGTCGACGACGGCTGGTGTCGGCATCAGATAGCCGTCGCCCTGGAATATCTGAGCGAAGCGCCAGGCGAACTCGGCTGGGTTTACCCGGCGCACGACGCCGACACCGCCAAGCAGCGAAATCACCTTGAAATCGGTGAGCGACTTGGCGCTGATGAAGGGCAGGCTCGAGAACAGCGTCTGCCCCCAGCCGACGCCGACCCGCATGCCGGACTTCATCGTGTCCGACAGGAAACTGCCGGTCTTGGCGCTGATCGCTGGTATCGGATCGGCATTGGGTGCCGAAAGCGGCGCCACCAGCGCCTGCTGCAGCCCGAACGTCTTCTCCAGCGCGCGCTCAAGCCGCACGATTTCCGACAATTCGCTCTCGATGGTGATCTTCACTTCGTTGCGCGCCCGGGCATCCGCCAGCATGCGCACGATGGTGACGCGACCGACGCCGAGCACGTCGGCGATCTCGTTCTGCGTCATCTGTTCGACGAAATACATCCAGGCGGCGCGAATCCTGAGGCGATCCGTTCGGCTTTCGCTGGCGACCTGCTCGGTTGCCTCGCCTCGACCGTCTTCGCTTTCGCCCTGTCGTCGTCTGCCCAAGTCTGTCTCTCCCCCTGCGGCGACGGACGAGCGCGCTGCCGCCGATTCTGCATGCTGGTCTAGTATCGCCTATTGATCTACCAATCGATAGGAACAATGTAGAGAGTGGCGGCTGCCCCGGTTGGCGGCTATCCGCAGCAAATTTCAAGGCGATCTGCGATGCTCCGACAAATCTCCGAAGATGTCCGCGTCAATCTGAAGGATCGGCTGCGGGAAGTCCGCGAAATCATCCGCCAGAGCCGCCATGACGGCAGCGGCGATGCCAGCATCCTGCGCGAAGCAACCAGCCATCTGCCGCCGTTTCCGGGCAAGGGCATCGAAGGCCTGCTCAGCCATGCCGCCAGTGCCGTCGACGAGGCGCTGTCGATCGCTGAAGCTTTCGTCCCGCATGAGCGCCCGATCAAGGTGGACGGCACGACGGTAAAGGGCCTCGGCACCTATTTCCCGATCGGCAACGAGGATCGCCAGCTGAGCGCGGAGCGCCTGTTCCGGCGCGATATGTATTATCTGACCAAGGCGGTGCTTGCCGGCCTGAACATCGACAATGCCCGCATCCACGAAGCCGATTTCGCGGCCGTCCATGCCACGATGCGCAAGCGGCATGGCGACCTCCTGGCCGCCTTGGCCACGCCAGGCGCCGGACTGCAGGCAATCGCGGCGATCTGTTCGGCGCTGCTGGTCGAGTGCCTCAGCCAGCGTCCAGTTCGCTTTGCCGAGACCGTGCCGGAAACGCCGGCCGCGATTGCCGGCCGGGCGCTCGACATAAGCTGCCTGGCGCCGCTCGCTTTGGCCTGCGGCCTGGCGACCACCGGCAGCGACGGTGCACCGGAGCCGGATATGCTGGAGATCGCGATATTGGCGGCGGATATTCGCCACGACCGCATCGTTCAGGCCTGCGCCAAGGCAAACCCCATCGCTGAACTGACACCGGTGTTCGCCACCTTGCTTGCCCATCTGCCGTAATTAGCCGGTCTGGGCTAGCCTTCAGCGGCCATGGCCATGATCGCTTTCTTGGCGCGCTGGATGGAAGCCGGGCTCATCGACAGTTCGGTCAGTCCCATCTTCACGAAGGTCGCAATGAGATCGGGACGGCCGGCCGCCTCACCGCACATGCCGACCATGATACCGGCGGCGACGCCGGCTTTTGCCGTCATTTCGATCGCCGACATGACGGCTGGATTGGTGACATCGTTGAGCTTGGCGACGGTCGGATTGAGCCGGTCGGCGGCCATGATGTACTGGGTCAGATCGTTGGTTCCGATCGAGAAGAAAGCGACCTCCTTGGCCAGCGCCGGAGCGATCAGCACGGCGGCCGGGGTTTCGATCATGACGCCGAGATCGAATGATGCGTGCGGCACGCCTTCGGCTTTCAGCTCGGCCGTGCATTCATCAACCAGCACGCGCGTCTGCCTGACCTCCGAGAGGTCGGACACCATCGGCAGCATCACCTTGATGTTGCCGTGCACGGCGGCCCGCAGCAGCGCCCGCAGTTGGCGCTTGAAGATGTCGGGCCGGTCGAGACACATGCGGATGCCGCGCCAGCCGAGGAAGGGGTTTTCCTCGTCGGGAAATTCGATGCCGGCAATCGGCTTGTCACCGCCGATGTCGAGCGTGCGCACAATGACCGGATAAGGCGCAAAAGCCTTGGCCAGCGCCGCATAGGTCTCGGCCTGCATGTCTTCCGAGGGCAGATGCATATGGCGCATGAACAGAAGCTCGGTGCGGAACAGGCCGATGCCCATGGCGCCAGCCTCTTGCGCCGCTTCGATTTCCTCAAGTGAGCCGATATTGGCCGCGATCTCGATGATCCTGCCGTCGGCAAGCTTCGGCGTCACCGTCTTGAAGATGGTCAGGCCGGCGCGCTCCTTTGCCGCCGCTTCGACGCGGCCGGCGAAATCGGCGCGGGTCGCCGCGTCGGGGTCGATGATCACATGGCCGGCATTGCCGTCGAGCGCGACCTCTCGCGCGGTGCGCAAGGCATTGATCTGGCCGCCAAGGCCGAGCACGGCCGGAATGCCGTGCGAGCGCGCGATGATGGCGATGTGCGAAGTGGCGCCGCCATGGCCGCACACCACGCCGCCGATACGCTTCAGCGGCGCGCGTGCCAGATCCCAGGCACCGATGTCGTCGGCGATCAGGATAGCGCCTTCGGGGATGTTTTCGAGGCTGATATCGTCCTGCCCCAGCAACACGAGGCAGATCTGCCGCCCGACCGCATGAACGTCGTCCGTCCGGGCGTTGAGATAGTGATCGTCGACCGCGCTGAATTCGGCGGCAATGGTGGAGGCGGCGGTGATGACGGCGGAGACCGCGTCATTGCCGCCCTTGATCAGGCCCTCGGCCTCACCAGTCAGGCTGTCGTCGGCGGCGATATCGCGCAGCGCAGCGACGATGCCGCGGTCTCCAGCCGACAGGCTGTCCTGCGCCAACGCAAGATCCATGCGGGCCTGGACCGCGCCGACGGCTGTGCGGAACCTGTCGATCTCGCCTTCGATCTCCTCGGCCCGCAACACGCGGCCCCGTCCGGCGATATCGGGTGGGAAATGCGCAAAGGCCGGGCCGATGGCGAAACCTTCGCTGGCGGCCACGCCACGCAGGCGGTTTGCCCCGTCAGGAGCCGCCGGCACGAATCCGGGCGCGGGTGCCGCTTCCTGCCCGGCATCGTTCGCCGGGCTCTGCGCTTCCGCTTCATCATCGAGGCCGGCCCGCGGATTCTCGAGGTAGCCGATCAGCGCCTCGAGCGCCTCGATGGCATCGGCGCCATTCGCCCGCACCGTGACTTCCTGGTTCTCCTTGACCGCCAGCAGCATCAGCTTGACCGAACTCTTGGCGCTGACCGCCTTGCCGTCCTTGACCAGTTCGACGTCGGATTCGAAGCCCTTGGCGAGCTTCACGAACCGCGTCGCGGGACGGGCGTGCAAACCTTCATGCACTCGGACGATGGTCGAGCGTTCCATGGCAAATACTCTGGTTTTGGGCGCCGCTCCCAACATAGGCCGCGGCGCGAATGCTGTCAGGCGGCGATGGTGATGATCGCCCCGGTCTTCAGTGCGGCCACGAGCGCTTGCGGGTCGACTTGCGACGCGCAGATCTCGCCGGGCCTCTCGGCCTCCGTAGCGCCGTTGAACGAAATGACGACATGGCCCATTTCCAGCACCTTGCTCCACGCGCTGGAGCCGACCGCTGTGATAACAGCGGCAACC
>NZ_RZQI01000484.1:0-4520 GCF_003998335.1 Mesorhizobium sp. M7A.F.Ca.CA.002.05.1.1
CCGCAGCCCGAAAAGCGCGGCGCGCCGTCGCTGCGCGCCGTCGGCAACCGCCAGCGCGGCCTGTCGGTGCTGATCGCCGAGGACAATGACATCAACGCCATGCTGGCCCGCGCCACGCTGCTGAAGGCCGGGCATCGCGTCAGGGTGGTTGGCAACGGCAAGGCCGCCGTCGAGGCTGTCACCGGCGCCGCGCACAAGGACCGCTTCGACGTGGTCTTGATGGATCTGCACATGCCGGTCATGGACGGGCTGGACGCGATCGCCGCCATCCGCCGCCATGAGGAAGAAAGTGCCGTGCGGCCGGTACCGATCATGGTGCTGTCGGCCGACAGCCAGGAAAAGACCCGCCATGCGGTGTTGGCCCATGGCGCCAGCGGCTTTGTCACCAAGCCGCTCGACCCCGAGGCGCTGGTCAATGCCGTCGAGGGCCAGGTCGTCGCAGCCTGAGCTTTCCACCGCCCATCCGCACCGCGCGATCACTTAAACGTAGCCGGTTGATCGTATTCGCCAGCCGACGAAGTATTGCCCACGGCGTCGTATCACGGTACTGTCACAATCCTGTTGCACCTACACCGTATCCCCGTGCCAAGAGGGATGGCTCGAAGGAGAATCACTCGTGCATACAGTTATGCCGGAATGTGACACTCGGCCGAACGCCAGCAGCGCCTTGCTTGCCGGACGTAACGTCGATTCCGTCATAAAGGGCGCGGCGCTGGGCCGTATAGGCAATCTTGAAGTGCGGCTCGCTCGCAACGAGGCCGAGATCGCGGCCGCGCAGGAAGTGCGCTACCGGGTGTTCTACGACGAACTTGGCGCCAGGAAGGACCTGTTCCAGGCCCATGACCGCCGTGACGCCGACCGGTTCGATCCGCTCTGCGATCATCTGCTTGTTTTGGACACCACGCTTTCCGGTCCCGAACATCGCCGCATCGTCGGCACATATCGGCTGCTGCGGCAAGAAATCGCGGCCACGGCCGGCGGTTTCTATTCCGAAGGTGAATTCGAGCTGACCAAGCTCATCGCCCGTCACCCCGGCCAGCGTTTCCTTGAACTCGGCCGCTCCTGCGTTTTGCCGGAATACCGCTCGAAGCGCACCATCGAGGCGTTGTGGCAAGGCATCTGGGCTTACATCAACCATTACGAAATCGGTGTGATGACTGGTTGCGCTTCCTTCCACGGCACCGTGCCGGCGGCGCATGCCGAGGCGCTCACCTACCTCGCCCACCACTGCCGCACCAATTCGGCCTGGGACGTGCGCGCGGTGTCCGGGCGCTACTGCTCGATGGACCTGATGCCGATCGAGGCCGTCAATGCCAAGGCGGCGATCGCCGCGATGCCGCCTTTGGTCAAGGGCTATCTGCGCGTCGGTGCCCGCATCGGCGACGGCTGCGTCATCGATCGCGAATTCTCGACGGTCGATGTGTTCGTCGTGATGCCGGTCAAGGAAATCGGCGCCCGCTACGTCAACTACTATGGCGGCGAAGCCCAGCGCTTCGCAGCATAGCGAATAGCGAATAGAAAGTAGCGAGAGCTATCTCGTTCAGCTCCTATTCGCTATTCGCTATTCGCTACTCGCTATTCGCTTCCTTTCACAAAATATCTTCCGGCCGCCGGCCGGGTCGGCTCTTGTAGGACGGAAACGACCAGCCGAATTTGAGCGCACCGCCACGCACGAGGAACGCCGCCGCAAAGCCGGCAAGGTTCGAGGTGAGCGGCGGCAGTCCGGCAAGATCGCCAAGCGTGTAAAGCCCGGCACCCGCAAGGGCGGCCGTGACGTAGATTTCGGGCCTGAGCAGCACCGATGGCTCGCCGGCAAGGAGATCGCGCAAAATGCCGCCGAAAGTGGCGGTGAGCACGCCGGTGATGACGGAGACGACCGGCGAGCCGGTAATCGCAAGCCCCTTGGCCGCGCCCATCACCGAAAAGGCGGCGAGCCCGATGGCGTCGAGCCAGAGCAGCCATTTCCAGCGCGATTCGACACGATGCGCGCTGAAGAAGACCAGCACCGCAACCGCGGCGCAGACCAGCACATAGCCGGAGTTGGCGACCCAGAAAACCGGCAGGTTGAGGATGACGTCACGCAGCGTGCCGCCGCCTATCCCGGTGACGCTGGCCAGGAACAGGAAGCCGATGATGTCGAGCTGCTTACGCGAAGCCGCAAGCGCGCCGGTCGCCGCGAAGACGGCGACACCGGCATAGTCGAGAAGCGCGATGGCATTCATGCAGACCAGGGGAGTAAGGGAAGAGGAGAATAGGAGAATAGGAGAGTATGTTTATCACAAAGCCGCACCGTTGGTACGCTCCCTTACTCCCTTACTCCCTTACTCCCTTACTGCCCTAACTACGCATCCTTCTCAGCCTGCTCGTTCACCGGCCCCGGCTCAACCGGTGCTTCAGCGGCGGCGAACTTCGGACCACCCTTGGCGACGCCGACCATGGCCGGGCGCAGCACGCGGTCGCCGATCGAATACCCCGGCTGCACGACCTGGACCACGGTGTTGGCCGGGACATCCGGATTGGGCACTTCGAACATCGCCTGGTGGAAATTGGGATCGAACTTCTCGCCTTCCGGCGCGAGCTTCTTGACCCCATGCCGTTCCAGCGCCGACAGCATGGCGCGCTCGGTGAGGTCGACGCCTTCGATCAGCGCCTTGAAGCCGGCGTCACCCGATGCCTTGGCCTCGGCGGGAATCGCATCCAGCGCGCGGCGCAGATTGTCCGACACCGACAACATGTCGCGGGCGAAATTCGCGACCGCGTAGGTTCGCGCATCGTGCACATCGCGCGCCGTGCGGCGACGCAGGTTTTCCATCTCCGCCGCCACGCGCAGCGCGCGGTCCTTCAGCTCTTCATTTTCCTTCAGCAGCCGCACAAGGGCTTCATAGTCGCCGTCGGTGCTGCCTTCCGTGCGCTCGGCTGTGGGCTCGGTCGCCTCGACTTCGTCGGGCGCGCGTTCGTCTTTTGCCTGGTCGCTCATCGCCGTTTCCCGTCAATCTCGAATGATGTGGATTTTGTGCCCGATATCGATGTTTGGTGGCCAAAAATCAAGGGGTAAGCGACTATGGAAGCCGCCGGCCAAGGCCGGGCAATGACAGGCAAGACATTTCGACTTTAATTCAAATTTTACCTTAACCGCGGGCTTTGCTTGCCATACAGGCATGATGGGGGAACCATTCTCTTGCTGCAGGAGTTTCGAAGCCGACACAGGATTTTGAGATGATGACCCGCAACATGGGCGAAAAGGCAGAGGGGCTGGCCATCGAGATCAGGCGCCAGTTCGGCGCCGAGGCGGTGACCCGCTTTCTGCGCACCTTGCCGGCCTTCCGCACCGAGGCCGACATCCCCGATCGGTTCAGAGAACTGCTCGACCGCCTCGATGGGGCGGAGCGCGGTGACATCGGCTGGCGCCGGCGGTAACGCAACAATCGATCTTGGCAGCAAACCTCCTATCGGCAATAGCCGGGGAGAGCCGAACCATCTAAGGATAGATGTGTTGTGGTTCAATGGAGGACGTAAATGCGCAAGGTTTCGATCACCTCATCGCTGATAGCGTTTGTCGGCCTCGGCGCCATCACCTTGGCGGCCTTTCCGGCACAAGCAGACAATCTTCAGCTGCAATTGGGCAAACATGGCCCGCGGCTGAAGCTCATGGAAGATTGCGACCCCGCCTACGACGATTGCGAAGGCCCCCGTCGCGACGATCGGCGCGACCGCCGTCAACGAGGCTGCACGGAAGACCGGGCTCTCGACAAGGCAGACCGAATGGGCATCCGCCGCGCAAGGATAGAGTCCGTCGGCCGCCGGGAGATCACGGTCCGCGGCAGACAGGGCGGCGACCGCGTGCGCGTGACTTTTGGCACCGAGCGCGGCTGCCCTATCCTCGATCGCGAATAGCGATCGACCAGCGGAAAACCGACGCTCAGAGCCATCAGCAGGTCGAGCTGGCGGGTTGGCAGGCTCGATCGCCAAGCTACGCGACAATTACGCACAGTAATTTTGCGTGATGTTGCCTTGCGGCGGCGAGGCGCCCCGCCTATGCTTCCTGATGAACATGATTTCCCCTGAGGCGGTCGCCAACAGCAAGCGCGCCTGGTTGAAGATTCTCGCCCGCTACAAGAAGCCTGACAGGCGGCGCAGCGCCGTCGAACTCGCCATCACCCTCATTCCATTCGCCATACTCTGGGGGCTGTCTTCGGCGGCTTATGCCTATGGCCATTGGTGGGGACTGGTCCTCATCCTCCCCGCGGCCGGGTTTCTGGTGCGCATCTTCATGATCCAGCACGATTGCGGCCACGGCTCCTTCTTCGCCAATCGTTACGCGGACGACTGGATTGGCCGCGCGCTCGGCATCCTGACGCTGACGCCCTACGATTGCTGGCGGCGCGCCCACGCGACGCACCACGCCAGCGCCGGCAATCTTGACGAACGCGGCATGGGCGACATCCGGACGCTGACCGTTGCAGAATACCGGCAGATGTCGTGGCGGGGCCGCCTCGCCTATCCTCTCTATCGCCATCCGC
>NZ_RZQI01000485.1:0-4518 GCF_003998335.1 Mesorhizobium sp. M7A.F.Ca.CA.002.05.1.1
TGGAAAAGCTGAAGCTGCCCGGATCGTGCTCAAGCCCGGCCAGATCGCCCGCGACAAGATCCAGCGCCACATCCGCTTCCGCACCGAATTGCCGATGACGGTCACCCGGCAAGCCGCAGAAGTTTTTGATGCGAGGCGATGGTCGAGGAACTGGGGCTCGTGACGCAGAAGAAGGCTTGAGGGCTGGCCTCGCGCCGACGTCGAGCCGTGAACTCGATTGGCGTCTAATATCGCTGGGTCGTCCAGGCTGACATTGCACTGCATTGGTTGGGCATCCGAGCATCGCACTGAACCCGGCCGCCAGCGGTGCTCGAATCCACCGGCAGCAGAAACTGCCGGTGGCACGGGTCATACGGCATCTGCCTCGTTTTGCGGGAACATGGCGCGACGTGATTCCGCATCGAGATCAGCCTTGAAGGTATGCCTTGCCTTCATGTCCAGGGCTCGCTGGACCGCAGGGCGCTTGGTCGCCTCGTCCATGAAGCGCACGACATTGGGATAGTCGCCAAGACCCTTCTCGCCGAATGCATATCCGGCGGAGGCGGCCCAGCCCCAAAGCGCCATGTCGGCGATCGTGTACTCGTCGCCGGCCAGATAGCGGGCCTTTCCAAGCCGACGGTCCAGAACCGCGTAGTGGCGCTCGAGCTCCTTCACGTAACGATTTTTCGCATAGGCGATATCTTCCGGCGCGTAATGCAGAAAGTGGATTGCCTGGCCGGAAAACGGCGATAGGCCCGTTGCCACGAACTGAAGCCATGACAGCATCAAAGCCTTGGCCTTCAGTTCGCCCGGAATGAATTTTCCGTGCTTCTCGGCGAGGTAGAGGAGGATGGCGTGGGAGTCGAATATCGTCACCTCCCCGTCAACCATCGCCGGCACCTTGCCATTTGGATTGATCTCCCTGAATTCCGGCGTGTGCTGCTCGCCTTTGAAGATATCGACCGGCGAGACGTCGAAGGGCAATTCCAGCTCTTGCAGCAGCACCGCCACCTTCATCGAATTCGGCGTGGCGTGAAAATACAGATTGAGCATCTTTTTCTGTTCCATCGTTGAACATCCACCCAGTCCGCCCGATCGGCGTCTGCTGATGTTGAGCGCCTGAAACATGCTGGCCTGCCCGCCACCACGCCAATCGATCTTGCGGATTGGTGGCATCGAGCCCGTTCATGGCAGGTCGGGCGATCGGACGGGTTTGGATTTTGACAAGTCCCAAACCCATGAACGCGATCGATTCGTCTCATCGTGAAACGCGATTTCTCGAGGCGCGCTCAGAGTTCTAGAGCGGTGACATCAACCGACCGAAAGGAACCAATCATGATCTCTCGTTCTCTAATGTCTGGCGTCGCAGCCATGATTCTCTTCAACATTGTATCGCCATCGATGGCCGGCAGCACGGCTCAGGGGATTTCGTTCGCCTCCGACCAGAGTTATCCGGAGAGCATGACATGGTCGGCCAGGCAGGACACCTTTATGGTCGGCTCGGTGCGTCATGGCCTGGTGGCCAAGGTCGACAAAACCGGGAAGTACACGGTGTTCGTGCACGATGCGAGGCTGGTTTCCACGGCGGGTCTGCTCGTCGACGACAAGCGCAACACGCTTTGGGTGACGAACTCCGACCCGGGCGTCGGCGATCGCACCGGTGCGGCGAGCAAGGGCAAGCTTGCGGCGGTGGCCACCTACGATGCCACGACCGGCCAGCCTCGGGCCTATTACGATCTCGGCAGCCTCAGCGAAGGTACGCATTTTGCCAATGACATCGCGCTCGATGCCGACGGAAACGCTTATGTGACCGACAGTTTTGCTCCGATCGTCTATCGGATCGACACAGCGGGCAAGGCGGCGATCTTTGCGCAGGATCCACGGTTCACGAATGGCGACGGCTTCAAGCTGAACGGCATCGCCTGGCACAAGGATGGCTATCTGCTCGTGGGCAAATACAATACGGGTGAGCTGTTTCGCGTCAGTATCGCCGACCCCCGCACGGTCGAACCGGTTAAACTGCCCGAGGCCCTCACGGGTGCCGACGGCATTCAGTTGATCGATGACCAGCACCTCATCGTGGTGCAGAACCTGGGCGCAGATCGCACCGTCGAACTGGTATCCGCCGACGGGTGGGCATCGGCGACGATTGTCCGGCAGGAGCGCAGCATCATGTCGATGCCGACGGCCGCGGCGATCTTGGGCGACGATGTCTACGTACTGAATTCGCGGCTCGACACGCTGTTCGATCCGGCTGCCGACAAGGTTGGCGACTACCTGCTTCAGAAGCTCTGATTGCACGGCATGTGGTAGCCGGAACGATTGCGTGGTGTTCGGCCACTACCCCTCGTGACCGCTGCGAGCGCTCTGTATCACCAGTTTGCGCAGCCATATGTGGGCGGGGTCGCTGCGCATTCGTGGGTGCCAGAACAGGTTCATGGCGAACGGCGAGAGCTCCAAGGGGGCTTCGAACAGATCGAGAACTTGAGCGAAGCGCCTCAGGAAACGCCGGGGCAGGGTGCAGATCAGATCGCTGTTTTCCAGAACGAGCGGGGCCAGTGCGTAGCTCTGGATGGAGACCGTCACATTGCGCGAGCGGCTGATCTCGGCAAGCGCGTCGTCGATCATCCCTGCAAAATGCCCGCCGCTCGTCGAAATGAGCAGATGGTCGAGGGCACAGAATTCGTCCAGGGTGATTGACCCCTTGCCACGCGGATGGCCGTGCCGCTGGGCGGTAACGAATTCTTCTTCGAACAGCTTCTGCCCGATCAGACCACTCGAACCGTCTTCCGCGGCTCCGATGAAGAGATCGATGTCGCCCTGCTCCAGATGCTCGACGATCCTCGGCTTGTTGGGCACCGTAAAGGCGACCTTTGCGTTGGGAGCTTGGGATTTGAACCGCGGAATGAGGTCCGGCGCCAGGATCGCTGCCGGATTGTCCGTGGCGGCAATGCGATAGACACGTTTGCTTGTCGCGGGGTCGAACAGATGAGCAGTATTCACGAAATCGCTCAACCGTTCGAGCAGCCGGGTGAGTTCGGGCTCAAGTGCCAGAGCGTGAGGCGTCGGGATCATTCCCCGTCCGGACGCCGCCGTTGTGAAGAGGGGGTCGTTCAGCAATTGACGCAGACGCGTCAGGCGGGCCGACAAAGCCGATTGGGTAATGTTCAATCTCGCCGCCGCATGGGTGACGTTCTGGTGCTTCAACAGCGCGTCGAGTGTCAGCAGCAAGCCAATGTCGAAATCCGATAGCCGTTTTGTCAATGGGACCTCGAACCAGCAGGCGCTATTCAATCGGTAGCTCTAGACTAGCACGGTTCCGGGTTTGAAGGGCATGCGGTTCCAGTCAACAGTCAGCCGGCGTGGCCGGATTTGACCACCCATACTGAGGTCTGTTCGGCCTCTTGCACCAACCATCTAAGGCGCGGGCCATGGCCCGCGCCTTTTCATATTCAGCCTTCCAAAGAGCTCAGTCCTTCTCGAAGATGCGCGCCTTGGCGACCACACCGGCAATGGCGCCGCCGATCAGCGGTGCAACGATGAACAGCCAGAGCTGACCGATCGCGGCAGTTCCCGAAAACAGTGCCGGACCGATCGAGCGGGCCGGGTTGAGCGACGTGCCGGTCACCGGGATGATGGCGAAGTGCAATCCTGCCAGCGTCAGGCCGATGACCAGTCCGGCGAACGCCGTCGAGTGCTTTTCAGCCGTGACGCCAAGGATCACGGTGACGAAGGTGAAGGTGCCGATCACTTCCCACAGGAATGCCGAGCTGACACCCCATTTCGTCACATCCCAGCCATTGGCGCCGAAGCCGGTGGTGTGTCCGCCAACCTGGCCGGAAACGATGATCCACAACGCCAGCGAAGCAAGGACGCCGCCGATGACCTGCGCGATCCAGTAGGGGATCACGTCCTTGGCCGGCAGCCGGCCGGCAAGGAAGACGCCGAGCGTCACCGCCGGGTTGAGATGCGCGCCCGAAATCGGGCCGATCGCATAGGCCGCCGCGATGAGGCCGATGCCGAACGCCAGACCGATGCCTTCCTGGCCGAGCGGCAGCGCGCCGCCGAAGCCGCCCGTCACCACAGAAGCCGTACCGATGAACACCAATAGAAATGTGCCTAGAACTTCCGCCAGATAAGTCTTCATTGCCCTCTCCTCGTGTCGATCCGCCGGTCCACCTTTGCGCGCCGCGAATCACAACCGGAAGAGTATTCGCAACCAGAAAAGTTGGAAAGCAGAGCGGTTGTGCAGGCCGACCTGCTTGTGCGCGCCGGTTGCGCGCTCTAGAGCAGGGCCGGAATAATTTTCTGCGTGACGGAACAAGACCATGCGACTGGGCGGACGGCTGGCTGCGGCCATCGAAGTGCTGGAAGACATCGGCCGGCGCCACCGGCCGGTGGCGGACGCGCTGAAGGATTGGGGCCTGTCGCATCGCTTCGCCGGCGGCGGCGACCGTGCGGCGATCGGCAACATCGTCTATGACGCCTTGCGCCACAAGCGTTCCGCCGGCTGGCTGCTGGGGCAGGACACGCCGCGCG
>NZ_RZQI01000486.1:0-4515 GCF_003998335.1 Mesorhizobium sp. M7A.F.Ca.CA.002.05.1.1
CCTATGCGAGGCTCGCCTGCGAAGCCGGCGGCGATACCACCATCATCTCCTCCGACAAGGACCTGATGCAGCTGGTTGGCGATACGGTCGCCATGTACGACCCGATGAAGGACCGCCAGATCGGCATTCCGGAAGTCATAGAAAAATGGGGCGTGCCGCCGGAGAAGATGGTCGACCTGCAGGCGCTGACCGGCGATTCGGTCGACAATGTGCCTGGTGTGCCCGGCATAGGGCCGAAGACGGCGGCGCAACTGCTCGAACAGTTCGGTGACCTCGACACGCTGCTGGCCCGGGCCGGCGAGATCAAGCAGGACAAGAGGCGCGAATCGATCATCGCCAATGCCGACAAGGCGCGCATTTCTCGTCAGCTGGTGACGCTGATGAACGATGTGCCGGTGACCGAGGGACTGGAGGATTTCGTGCTGCACGCGCCGGACGGTCCGAAGCTGATCGGTTTCCTCAAGACCATGGAATTCACGTCACTGACCCGCCGTGTGGCGGAAGCGACCAGCACCGAGGCCGGCGACGTCCAGGCCGTCGCGGTCACCGTCGAACGCGCCGATCATGCTCATGGCCCAGATGTCGGGGCCGGGTTGCCGCCGGTTGCCCGAAACGCGTCCGGCACTGAACCGGACGAAGCCGGCGGGACGGCGGAGACGTCAAAACAAGGCGATACCCCTTCCCTGCTCGCGGCACTGCGGCTGGAGCGCGCGGCCACCGGCAAGATCGATATTTCTGCCTATCATTGCATTCGCGATGTCTCGACCCTGAAAGCCTGGGTGGCCGAGGCACGGGAGGCGGGCATCGCCGCCTTCGATGTCCGGGCAACATCGGCTGATCCGATGCAGGCCGAACTCATCGGCATGGCCATCGCCACAGCGCCCGGCCGCGCCGCCTACATTCCTTTTGCCCACATGAGCGGCAATGGCGACCTGCTCGGTGGTGGCGCGCTCGAAAACCAGATTGCGCTGCGCGAGGCGCTGGCCGTGCTGAAACCGCTGCTCGAAGACCGATCGGTTCTCAAGGTGGCGCAGAATCTGAAATACGATCTTGTGATCATGAGCCGCTACGGCATCGATGTCGCGCCGTTCGACGACACCATGCTGATCTCCTACGTGCTCGATGCCGGCACGCCCCATGGTCATGGCATGGATGCGCTTGCCGAAAAGTGGCTCGGTCATACCCCTCTCCAACTCAAGGATGTGACCGGCTCGGGCAAAAGCTCCGTCGGTTTCGATCAGGTCGACATCGACAAGGCGACGGCTCATGCCGCTGAGGACGCCGATGTGACGCTTCGGCTCTGGCTGGTGCTGAAACCGCGGCTTGCCGCCAAGGGCCTGGTGTCTGTCTATGAGCGGTTGGAGCGGCCGCTGGTGCCGGTGCTGGCGCGCATGGAACAGCGCGGCATCTCGGTCGACCGGCAGATCCTGTCGCGGCTCTCCGGCGAACTGGCCCAGGGCGCCGCTCGCCTTGAAGAGGAAATCTACCAGCTCATCGGCGAACGCATCAACATCGGCTCGCCAAAGCAGCTCGGCGACATCCTGTTCGGGCGCATGGGCCTGCCCGGCGGTTCCAAGACCAAGACCGGCCAGTGGTCGACGTCGGCGCAGCTTCTCGAAGATCTCGCCGCGGAAGGCCACGAACTGCCGCGCAAGATCGTCGACTGGCGCCAGCTGACCAAGCTGAAATCGACCTATACTGATGCGCTGCCCGGCTTCATCCATCCCGACACCAAGCGCGTCCACACGTCCTACGCGCTGGCCGCGACGACGACGGGCCGGCTGTCGTCCTCCGACCCGAACCTGCAGAACATCCCGGTTCGCACCGCCGAAGGCCGCAAGATCAGGACCGCCTTCATCACCGACAAGAGCCACCGCCTGGTCTCGGCCGACTACAGCCAGATCGAGCTGCGGGTGCTCGCCCATGTCGCCGAAATCCCGCAATTGCGGCAGGCTTTCGCCGACGGCGCCGACATCCATGCCATCACCGCGTCGGAGATGTTCAACGTGCCGGTCGAAGGCATGCCTTCGGAAGTCCGCCGCCGCGCCAAGGCGATCAATTTCGGCATCATCTACGGCATTTCGGCCTTCGGTCTCGCCAATCAGTTGTCGATCCCGCGCGAGGAGGCAGGCAACTACATCAAGAAGTATTTCGAGCGCTTCCCCGGCATCCGAGACTATATCGAGGAGACCAAGGCCTATGCCCGCGAGCATGGCTTTGTCGAAACGATCTTCGGCCGCCGCATCCATTACCCCGATATAAGATCGTCCAATCCCTCGCTCCGCGCGTTCAACGAGCGCGCCTCGATCAACGCCCGCCTGCAAGGCACCGCCGCCGACATCATCCGCCGTGCCATGATCCGCATGGAGGAGGCTCTGGAAAAAGCAGGCCTTTCGGCACGCATGCTGCTGCAGGTGCATGACGAATTGATCTTCGAGACCGTCGAGGCGGAAGTCGAGGCAACGATCCCGGTCGTGCGTCACGTCATGGAGAACGCGGCGATGCCGGCGGTCTCGATGTCGGTGCCGCTGCATGTCGACGCGCGGGCGGCGAACAACTGGGACGAGGCGCATTAGCCGTCGTCGTCATCCTAGGGCGGAGCGACGCGAAGCGGAGCGCAGACCCTAGGATCCATGCCGTTACATTAGCCTTGGATGCAACGGTGCAAAATGAAGCCGCTTCCGAGGCTGCGCCAAGTATCCTTAAATCTGGGCCGCCGCGACATTCTCATGTCACGGCATGGATCCTAGGGTCTCCGCGACGTCGCTTCGCTCCTGCTTCGCCCTAGGATGACGAAGCGATGGGCCTCAAGCCGCTTCGGCCAGGCACTTGGCACACGTCCCGCGAAATTCGATCACCGCCTTCTTGGCGGCGAAGCCGGTGGAGCGCACCCATTCGTCCAACTGGTGGCCGACATCGTGGTCGGACATTTCGGTGACCTGCCCGCATGTGTCGCAGATCGCGAAGGCGGTCATCGAGTGGTTGTGGTCGTGCGGTTCGGCGCAGGCGACGAAGGAGTTGATGCTTTCGAGCCGATGCACGAAACCTGACTTCACCAGCGTATCGAGCGCGCGATAGACCTGGAGCGGCGCGCGAAAACCGCGCTCGCGCAGTTGGTCGAGCAAGGTGTAGGCACTGAGCGGTCCGCTGGCGGTCTCGAGTTTCTCGAGCACGCACAGCTGGTTCTTCGTCAGCACATCCCTTGCCGCCATGATCCTGTTTCCAACTCGCCTTGCGTCGCTTGTGCCGCGCACAAACGATCCATGTCCCATCCAGATAGCGACGAACAGGCCTTTTTGCTACTGTTTCCAGCATTCTGCCCGCGAGGCTGTCGAGAACATCGATCGGAGCGGGGCAACAGGCAGGTTGCTCTGCGATGTGACGTTCAAAATACTGACAATATCTTCGGCAAGGATTGCCGCGCTTGGAAATTCGGTCGGGCTTGGGGAAGCAATCATGATCAAATTGACGCGGCGGACGCTGCTGGTCGGCACGTCCGCCTTGACCATGGCCGGCATGGTATCGTTCCGAACCATGGCCGCATCGCGCATCTACCATGCGCTGCTGGTCGCCTGCACCGAATATCCCAACCTGCCGCAGAGGAACTGGCTTGTCGGGCCGAAGAACGATGCAGCCCTCGTCCACGACTATCTGCTGAAGAATGTGCCCGACCCCGTGCGCTTCGCGCCGGAAAACGTCACGCTGCTCGCCAAGGATGTCCCCGGCGCCAGTGGCCTGCCGACCCATGCGGCGATCAAGGCTGCATTGGCCGACCTTGCCGCCAAGGTTCAGCGCGACGATTTCGTCTATCTGCATCTGTCCGGTCACGGTGCCCAGCAGCCGCAGATGGTCAAGGGCGACGAGACCGACGGGCTCGACGAGATCTTCCTGCCCGTAGATATCGGCAAATGGATCAACCGTGATGCCGGCGTGCCCAATGCGCTGATCGACAACGAAATCGGCGCGGCACTCGACGCCATCCGCGACAAGGGTGCTTTCGTCTGGGTTGTGTTCGACTGCTGCCATTCCGGAACCGCGACACGCGCCGTCGAGGTCGATGACGAGCTGGAGCGCAAGGTCGAGTTCGCCGACCTGGTCGGCGGCAACGAGTCCGAGCGGGCTGCCGCGATCGAGGCCTATGACGAGGTGATTTCGGTCGCCGGCTCGCGCGGCATCGACGACAATGGCACGCGCAAGCCCGCCTTCACCCTGACGCCGACCGGTGGCGAACCGATCACCAAGGGCAAGCTGGTCGCCTTCTATGCCGCGCAGACGGTGGAGACGACGCCCGAGATGCCGTTGCCCAAGGGCATCGCGGATGCGCCGCGCTTGGGCCTGTTCACCTTCACCATCCTGTCCAAACTGGCCGAGAATCCCAACGTCACCTATCGCCAGCTCGGCCAGGCCGTGCTGCAGCAATATTCGGCCGACAGCCGCACCCGGCCGACACCGCTGTTCGAGGGCGAACTGGATGCCCGCGTCTTCGGCACCGACAAGACCGATGCAGTCATGCAG